>JAJXVH010000097.1 GCA_021782205.1 bacterium
CATCACCCAGCGCGGCCAGAAGGACAAGGACATGGTCCTCAAGCCCAACGACATCGTCTACGTGCCGGAGAGCATGTTCTAGGGCGCGCGGCGCGCTTCTCGCGCCGCGATGCGCCGGACGTGGCCGTCCAAGCGGGAGCCCAGGGCCCAACGGCCCCCGAGAGACCGCCGGAGCTTTAAAACAGCTATAATCCCGCAGCGGACGTCGAGGCATCCCCGGCGGACGTTATTTCCATGCCCACTCAACGCTATAAAGCGCCGGCGCGTTCGACGAAGTCCAAAGGGGGAAAATCCCGGCGGGATATCCTGCCTTCCGCCCTGCGCTGGGCCGCGTTTTTTCTGGGCTCGATCTACGTGGGCTGGGCCTTGGTCGCGCCGGCGCACGCGGGCGTGATCGGACAAGCCGTGGCGGAGCACCTGTTCCGCACCTTGGGATTGGCCGCCTACCTTCTGCCGGTGTTCCTCTTCAACGGCCTCCTGCAGCACGTGCTGCGCCAAAAATCCAGCGGCTGGATGACCACGACCTTGGCCTCGACCTTCGGCCTGATCGCCGGCACGGCGCTGTTCGCCAAAATCGGCTTTTGGGCCGGGGCGGACATGGCGGCCGCGGGCGGGGCCTGGGGCGCGGCGCTGGCCGGAGCGCTGACCGCGGGCATGGGCGGCGTCGGCGCGTTCTTGGTGGCGCTCGGCGTTCTCCTCTTCACTCTGCAGGTCGTCTTCGAAATCCGCTGGTCCGGAGTCGCGGCCGCGGGCGCGTCGTTGCTCGCCGAGGATTACGCGCAGTGGGCGAAGGCGCGCGCGGAGTTGGCCGAGCGCAAGGCCAAAGCCCCGGCACCCGAGGATGCCGCGAAAACGAAGGCCAAGGACCCGCGCGCCGAGGAGAAACCGGCCGCGGCGCCCGCTCCTAAGCCCGTCGACACGCGCACGATCAAGCCTTTGACGGACAACGCCGAAGCGGGCCTGCCCAAGCTCGTGGAGGCCAAGCCCGCCGCGAAGGGAAAGGCCGCGGCGGACGCGCCGCGCCCCGCGCCCGCGGCGTCGGCCGCGTACAAGGACTACGTCCTGCCGCCGCTGGACCTGCTGAGCCTGCCCTCCGACGCGCGCCACCGCGGCAAGCCGACCGAGGCCGAGATCGCCGCCGCGGTCGCGGATCTGGAGCGCACCCTCAAGAGCTTCGACATCGAGGCGCACGTGTCCGGCTACTCGCCGGGCCCGGTGATCACGCGCTACGAGATCTCCCCGGCGCCGGGCGTGAAGGTCAGCTCCATCGTGGCGCTCGAAAACGACATCGCGCTGGCGATGCGCGCCAAGGGCATCCGCATCATCGCGCCCATCCCCGGCAAGGCCGCCGTCGGCATCGAGATTCCGAACCCGCGCCAGGCCGCCGTCGTCCTGCGCGAAATACTGCAGTCCGAGGCGATGCCCGCGTCCGCGCCCCTGCTCTCCTTCGGCCTGGGCCTGTCGGCTTCCGGCGAGCCCGTGGCCGCCGACATCGCCAAGATGCCCCACGTGCTGGTGGCGGGCGCCACCGGCTCGGGCAAATCCGTGCTGATCCATTCCATGGTGCTGTCCATCCTGTTTCGCGCGCGCCCCGACGAGGTCAAGTTCGTGCTGATCGACCCCAAGCGCACGGAGCTCACGTTCTACGAGGGCATCCCGCACCTCTTCGACCCCATGGTCGATCCCGCGCGCGTCTCGGTCATCACCAACGCCAAGGAGGCGGCGAAGGCGCTGAAAGCCCTCGTGAGCCTGATGGAAAAGCGCTACGAAAAGCTCCAGCTCCACGGCGTGCGCAACCTCGACGGCTACAACGCCGAGGCCGACAAGAAGGGCCTGCCGCGCGAGTTCCACGTGGTCGTGGTCATCGACGAACTGGCCGACCTGATGCTGATCGCCGGCGACATCGTCGAGGACGCCATCCAGCGCCTGACCCAGATGGCGCGCGCCGTCGGCATCCACCTGGTGCTGGCGACCCAGCGTCCCTCGGTGGACGTGATCACGGGTGTCATCAAGGCCAACCTTCCCAGCCGCATCGCCTTGCAGGTCATCTCGAAAATCGACTCCAAGGTCATCCTGGACGGCTCCGGCGCGGAGGCCCTGCAGGGCCGCGGCGACCTGCTCTACCTGTCCAGCGGCGCGCAGAAACCCGAGCGCTGCCAAGGCGCCTACGTCTCCGAAGACGAGATCCGCAAGGTCGTCGAGTATCTCAAGTCCCAGGGCAAGCCCGATTATCCCATGCTGGAAACCATGGCGGCCAAAGGATCGGCGGCCGCCGACCTGTCGCAGTTCGGCGTGGAGCCGCTGGAATTTTCCCAGGCGCTGAAGCTGGTGCTGGAGCGCCGCCGCGTGTCGCAGGATCTGCTCAAAAGCCAGTTCGGCTCCTCGGCGCGCGCCACGAACATCCTCTCCGCGCTGGAGGTCAAGGAGTTCATCCACAAGCCCGAGGGCTCCAACCGCTGGGAAATTCATTTCGACGTGATCGAGGACTACATGCGCACGCACTTTCCTCAGGTCCCGCTCGACCGCAAGGACTGACATGAACGCCGCCCTCTTCGCCGCCCTCCTGCTGCCCGTCGCCGGCCGCGCCGCGCCGGCCAAGCGCGCCGTCACGGAAATCTCCTCCGCGCCCGCGGCGGCCGGAACGGCGCTGCCCGCCTACGCCGCGTCGACGGCGCCGGTCACGCTCGACCTGATCTCCGCGCGCTTTTCCGAGCTCGACGCGCGGCTGAACACGCTGCACGCCGACTTCAAGCAGTACGTACGCTTGGACGGCTCCGACACGGTCCAGCAGGTCGAAGGCCTGGTGCTCTTCAAGAAGCCGGAGCTGATGCGCCTGACCCACCGCCTGCCCGAGCCGCAGACCGTCGTCTCCGACGGAACCTGGCTGTGGGTGTATCGCCCCTCGACGAACCAGGTCATCCAGACCAAGCTCGCCGACTGGCGCCGCTCCGAGCCGCTGGCCAAGGGGTTGCTCGACTTCGGCCGCTCCGCCGACCTGCTCAAGCGTTACGAGGCCGCGGTCTCCACGGTGTCCGCGCCGGACGCCGACGGCTACCGCACTTTCGAGGTCCGCCTGACGCCGCGGCCGGAGGACGCGAAGGCGGGGGGAGCGGACTTCACCTTGACCTTGAAGGCCTCGACGCGTGATTTTTTTCCGCATGAAGCCGTTCTGCGCGTGGGCCGCGCAAGTATCCGCTCCACGTTCGAGAACGTCCGCTTGAACCCGCCGATCCCGGACTCCGCCTTCCGCTTCACGCCGCCCAAAGACGCCGACGTGTTCCAGACCCCCGGAGGTCGGCCATGAGTCCGGACATTTCACCCGATTTGAAGTCCGAATCCGCCGCGCCCGCGGTCCCCACGCGGCAATCCATCGGTCCGGTTCTGCGCGCCGCGCGGCTCAAGCGCGGCCAGTCCATCGAAAACGTGGCCGCGCAGACGCGCATCCCCAAAAAGTACCTCCTCGCGCTGGAGGAGGACCGGCATGATGATTTTCCGGCCTCGATCTACCTGCGCGGCTTTCTGAACGGCTACTGCGACCACCTGGAACTTCCTTTTGAGCCGCTTTGGGCCGCATTGACTCCGGCCGCGCCGGCGGCCGCCGTCCCGGCGTCCGGCGCGCCGGCCGCGTCCATGACGGCGGCGTCCCCCTCCGTCCAGTCCGCCGCGCCGGCACCCGCCGCCGCGGCGTTCGTGCCCCGGCCGTCTTCTCCTGCCGCCGCGCCGGCCGGTTCCTCGGCCGTCGGCGCGATCCTGTTCGCCCTGGCATTGGCCGTCGGCGGTTCCGCGTGGATTCTCCATGACCGCGCCGAGGCACCGGCCGCGAAGCCCCCGCAAAACATGCCGCAGGCGCTCCTGCCCGTCTCCAAACCGGTCGTCACGCGCGTCGTGGTGCACGCCCTCGACGACTGCTGGGCGCGCGTCAGCATCGACGGCGACGTCGCTTTCGAGGGCCGCATCCCGCGCGGCGCGATGATGGACTGGACGCCCGCGAAGTCCATGTCCTTGCGCGCGGCGTCCGTCGCCGCGTTGGAAGTCACGAAAAACGGCGCGCACGTCGAACTGACCTCTCCTTCGCCGGACGGCGACTACCGCATCGACCTGCCTTAATCCATGACGCTCGCCAACCGCCTGACGGTGCTGCGCGTGGTGCTGGCGGCGGCGGTGTTCGCCGCGGTGATGGACGACGCCCCGCGCTGGCACGGCGCCGCGCTGGCCATGTTCGCGGCCGCGATCGTCACCGATTGGCTGGACGGCTGGCTGGCGCGTCGCACGAACTCCGTCAGCGCCTTCGGCAAGATCGCCGACCCGATCGCCGACAAGATCCTGGTGCTGGGCACTTTGCTGGCGCTGATCCGCCACCGCGAGCTGGCGATCCCGGTCTGGGCCGTGTTCGTGATGCTGATGCGCGAGCTCTTGATCGGCGGCGTGCGCATGATCGCGGCGGCGCAGGGCAAATCCATCGCCGCGGAGCGCTCGGGCAAGATCAAGACCGTGGTGCAGTGCGTGGCGGTCCTGCTGATGCTGGTGGTGATCGTCCTGCGCGACCACGGCCTGGCGTCGTTGTGGATGCTCAAGAGCGCGGCGCCGCTGACGGTGCTGTGCGCCTTCCTGGCCCTGTCGAGCCTGTGGTCCTACTACCGCCAGTACCGCGCCATGCTCGAGAAATCGTGGAGCTAAGCCGCCTCGACCGCGTCTGCGTCGCCTTGGCCACGGGCCTGGGGATAAGCTATATTGCCCCGTCGAAAGCGGGACGCAAATGGACCGGGGCCGGCTTTCTCGGGACGCTCGAGGGAGTGTTGCTCTGGTTTTTTTTGCCTCGCTCGCCGGGGGCTTACGCGGCGGTCGTGTTTTGCGTCTCGGCCGCGGCGTGCTGGCTGTGCGGACGCGCGGACCGGGCGCTGGGGACGCACGACAACCCGCGCATCGTGCTGGACGAAGTGGTCGGCTACTGGGTGGCCGCGGCGGGCTTGCCGCGGGCGGCGCTGCCGGCGCTGTGGGCGTTCGTGGCGTTTCGCGCGTTCGATTCGCTGAAGCTGCCGCCGTATAACCGTCTGGAGCGTCTTCCGGGAGGATTGGGCGTGGTCGCCGACGATCTGGGCGCCGGTCTGGCCGCGGCCGTCGTTGTACGATTGTTCATGAGGAGGTGGGGATGGTCCTGACGGCAGCACTCTGGGCTCTGCTGTGCGCCGCCGTCCCGGCCTCGTCCCAGGTGCCTCCGCCCACGCCCCAGCCGCCGGGCGGCAACCAGCCCTTCGCGTTCGCGCCCACTCCTTTCGACGCGCCCTCGTCCACGGCGTCGGCGCCGACCGCTTCGACGCCGACGCTCGTCGCCCTCCCGGCCCAGGACTTCGGCCAGCCGCTGTCCATCTCCGGCGGGCCGTGGGTCTTCAGCGAGGCGCTGTTCACTTCCGGCGGCAAGATCATCAGCGACTACGCCTGGCGCGACAAGCTGCGCGGCCTTAAAGACCAGCTCTACACCGCCGCCGACCTCAGCCAGGACCTGGCCGCCCTGAAGGCGCTCAACGCCTTCGACCGCGTGACGCCCTCGGTGTACGCCATCCCGAACTCGCCGGTCCCGGGGCAGTTCGCGTCCGTGGCCGTCTCCACCACGGAGGTGCGCGTGGTCTTCGAGGTCGCGCTCAAACCCGTAGTCAAGCCCAAGCCCATTTTGGTGACGCCGCCCGTCGCGGTCTCCGGGCTGATCCTGACGCCGACGGCCTACCGCGGCCTGGGACACTACAACACACCCGGCCTGGGCCTGGACTTCAACGCCGCCTATTACATCGGCCGCCTCTACGGGAAAAACAGCTATCCCTTCGCGCCCCAGCACACCAATTATCTCGACCGCATCGGCCTCTGGCTGCTGTCGGCCGACGGCAAGATGCAGATCCAGTCGGAGACCGAATGGCGCCCGGCCATGGCCGTGGGCTCGCAGGGGATCCTCATGTTCCACGACGCGCCCCAGCCCACCATCAACACGCCCACCGTGCAGACCACGATCAACCAGCAGACCATGCAGGTCCTCGGCGACGCCTACGTCGTCGCCTCCAAGGAAAATCACGGCGTGCGCTACAGCGCCGGCATCATGGAAGGAACGATCGGCGACCTGGCCGAAAACCTCACCGAGTTCCTGACTCCCCAGGATATGCAGTTCTACAAGAACGCGCCGGCGGGAACGATGTCGCAGACGCGCACCGTTCCCTTCATGAGCATGTTTTACCTGGTCAAGCCGGACTACCCGATCGGCTTCGAGGTGATGAAGTTCTCGGGCGCTTCGGGTTCGCCCACCTTGATCAACATGAAGATCGGACGCGCGCTGAAGCTGAACTTCGACCTGGGCCTGCTGACCTTCCAAGGCGGCTACGATCTGCTGGGCCTCATCCAGTTCCGCTTCAACGAGTTCCCGAACCGGTAGCCCCATGGCTCGCGCGCGCGCCGCGGATCCCTTCGCCCACCTGCGCCGCAACCTTGCCGCGCGACCACCCGTGCGCGCCGAGGAGAGCGGCCGCCGCCAAGCCGCCGTCGCCGTGATCCTTTCGCCCGGCCCGCGCGGACCCGAGGCCTTGTTCATTCGGCGCGCCGTGCGCGCCGGTGACCCCTGGTCCGGGCACGTCGGCCTGCCCGGCGGCGGGCGTGAGCGCGCCGACGCCGACCTGTACGCCGCGGCCGTGCGCGAGACGCGCGAGGAAGTGGGCGTCGCGCTGGCGCCCGAGTCCCTGCTGGGCGGCCTCGACGACCTGAGCCCGTCCATGCCCGGCCCCGCGCCGCTGCTGATCCGGCCGTTCGTCTTCGGCCTGCCCGAGCGTCCCGCCGCCGGGCTCAGCGATGAGGTGGCGGGCCTGCTGTGGCTGAGCCTGGCCGAACTGCCCGCCGCCGCCGCGCGCTCCGTCGTCGACATCCGCGGCGACTTGGTGGAAGTCGAAAGCTACGTCCTGGGTGGCGCGCTGATCTGGGGGCTGACGTACCGGATCGTGCGCGGCCTGCTGGCCTTGCTGTAAGCTCTTACGACTTCGACGCCGCATCCTTCGCCGCCGGGCGCTTCACGGCAGGCCCAGACGCCGCCGCCACGCCCACTCGACGGCCAGCAAAGCCGCCGCCAGCGCCAGCCACCAAGGTTCGGAAAACGGGCGCAGGCGGCGCGTGACCTCCGCTTCGACGCGCGCCGGCGGCAGGCGCGCGAGCACCTCGTCGGGCGAGGCGGCCGCCAGGTCGAAGAAAGACCCTCCGCCCGCCGCCGCCGCGGCGGAAAGCCAGGCGCGGTCCATGGGCGCCTGCGCGGGCGCCTCCCAGACGAAGCGGATTTCATCGGCGCCCCAGGCCCGGCCGCGCACGCGCGCCGTCGCCCTCAGCTTCTGCGGGCCGGGCGTCAGGCCGGTCAGGTCGACCTCGTAGACCCCCGGCTCGGTCTCGCGCGCGGCGACCTCGCGCGCGGATCCCGACGGCGGCGTCCAGGTCACCGTCAAACGCGTCTCGGCCGAGCGCGCGGGGGAAAAATCCCGGTCGAAGACGTGCACCGCCGCGACGAAGGGCTCGCGCGCGGCAACGCGTTCCGGCACCGGCGCGAACTTGACCTTCGACAAATCGAGCGTTCCGGTCAAATACTCGACGGCGCGATTCCAGAATCGTTCATAGACGCCCGCCGCCAGCGGATCGGCCGCGGCACCCAGCTTCCAGCGCCAGGTCGAGTCCGTGCTGACGAGCATCACCTTGCCGCGTCCGTAGGCGCGCGCGGCGATCACGGGCAGAGGGCGGCCGTCGTCGGTCGTCTCGCCCGGGCGCACGGCGACCACTTCCGTTTCCGGACGCACCGAGGCGAAACGCGCCCAGCCGTCGAGCGGGGGCAGGGCCTCCCACGCGCGACGCGACTCCTCGGGCGTGTCGAAGAGTTCGGTCAACGGATGCTCGTAGGAGACGGGCTTCGGGGAGAACAGCCCGGTGGTGAAATCGGGAGCGCGTCCGGTCAACGTCGCGGGCATGAGGTCTTCCAGCGGCGTGCCCTTGTAGCCGCCGGCCGAGAAGGCGTTCTCGCCGCCCAGGATCAACAGCGCGCCGCCCGCGGCCACGAAGCGCCTCAGCGGCTCCAAATAATAGGCCGGCAAACCGAAGCGCGCGGCCGAGAAGTTCTCCAGGATGAACAGGTCGAACTGCGGCAAGGTCCCGCGGAACACGTCGTCGACCGGAAACGGGATCAGGGAAAGCTCGTCGTCCGGCGCGGGCGACGGATTTTCCGGGTTGCGCAGGATCACGAAGGAGACCAGTTCCCGGTTGGGGTCCGACTTAAGAAAGTCGCGCAGGTAGGAATACTCCGGGCTGGGCCGCCCGGCCAAATACATGATGCGGTATTTCTGGCGCACCACCTCGACGTGGAACTCCCGCGCGCGCGCCGTACCGGCCGCGCGCGCCTCCACGCGCCAGCGTTCCGCGCCCAGGCGCTCGGCGGCGGCGGTGAAGCTCGACGTGAACGTCTCCTGATCGGCGCCGACCAAGCGCTCCTCGCGCGCGGCCTCGCGCCAGCCGCCCGGCGCCGCGTCGTCGGCGCGCGAAAGCACGACCGTCACCGTCTTGCCCGCCAGACCCGCGGCTTCCACCTGCGCGCGCACCGGCACGTCTCCGTGCAGAAAAGCGAAGTCGGGCGTCAGCAGTCCGCTCAGGGTCGCGCCGCGCTCGCGTCGCGACGGCCCCGCGCCCAACGCGTCGACCGGCGCGCCCAGTCCCGTCAGCGCGCGCGCCGCGTCGGCGCCGCCCTCGGCCTGGCCGTCGGACACCAGCCACACGCGCGCGGGCGCGGGGCCGGCCGCGCCGTCGGCCAGCGCGCTCTGGGGGGAAAACGGCGCATCCGCGGGTGCGGCCGACGCCAGCGCGTCAAGCCCTGGAAGAAGGCGCAGACGGTCGGTCACGAGGGCCACCGAGACGTCCGCCCGACGTTCCAGCGCGGGCCGCGCGCGCGCCAGCCAGCCCAGCGCCTGCTTCCAGCGCGTGCCGCCGGGTGCCGCGCCGCGCATCGACTCGCCCGCGTCCAGCAGGATCAACAGGCGCGGCTTGACCGTCGACGCGGCCGTCCGCGTCAAGGTCGGCCGCAGGACCGCCAGGGCCAGAGCGGCGGCGGCGGCGGCGCGCAGGAGCAGAGGGCCACGCGGACGCGGC
>JAJXVH010000098.1 GCA_021782205.1 bacterium
GCTACGCGGCCTCCACGGCGCAGACGCGGGCCGCGGCCGCGGCGCTGGCCGCCGCCGACGCGGCCGCCGCGCGCGCGGTGAAGACGGGTGAAAATGAGCGACTCTCCGCGGAGAGCGCGGAGGCGGCGGCGTGGGCGCGCTGGCGGCCGCTGGCCGTGCGCATCGGGACCCAGCGCGAGATCGAGCGCCGCATCGCCGCCGCGCAGTCCCGCGCCGACATGCTCAACGCTCAGCTTTCATGGTGGAAGAGCTATGAAGGCCGCCTGGGCGACGCGCGCCGCGGCATCCTGTACACGGCGGCGCCCGGCACTCTGGGCGCCGCGGACCGTCCTTTCGGTCTGTCGACGTTCTGGGACTGGGTGTTCGCGCTGTTCGCGCTGAGCGGCCTGTTGTCGGCCTTGTGGGCGCTGCTGCTGCGCGCGCGGCTGGCGAGGACGCGCGCATGAAGACCTTCGCGATGGCGCTCCTGTTTGCGCTGACGGCGGCGGCGCGCGCCGACGCGCCGGTCCCGGACGTGCGCATGGACGAGTTCATCGTCGCGCGCGCCTCGGACCATCCCGTGGTGCGCACCTGGGGCGTGTCGACCTGCGTGGTGTTGACGCTCTACGACGCGTCCAACGGCATCGGCGCGCTGGCGCATATCTCGGCGGAGGCCGACATCCCGCGTTCCCTCGATGCGGTCTACGGGGATATGCGCCGCTCCGGCGCCGCGCTCTCGGACCTGCAGGCCCAGTTGTTCGGAGGCTGGCGCACGCAGCGCGGCGGCGTTTTCGCCTTCCATTCCACGTCTCCGGAGATGGTGGCGCAGATCAAGAGCTGGCTGGCGCGCCGGGACATCCCGATCGCGCGCGAGGAAACGCTCGTCGACCCCGCGCAGCCGGGACCCTTCAAGCCGATCCGCAGCTTTTCCTTCGACCTGCGCGACGGAGAGGTCACCGACATCTCCCCCGGCCCGGGCCTGGGCCCGACGCGCGGCGACGACCCGGCCGAGGACGCGCGCTTCGCGCGCACCGGCCTTCTCCAGCGCAGTCCTTTCAGCTTCGGCGCGGGCGCTGCTCCACGTCCCTGACCCGATCGGTCGGCCATGCGGGCGCCGCGGCATTGGCGGATGACCGTGGCGAGGCCTTGACCGAAATCCCCGGTCATCGCTTTGACTCGTGAGCGGATCCGCAGCGTTTATTCGTTTTGTACGTTTAGTATGATAATGGAAGATGCGCTCCGCTTTTTTTGTCCGGACGATGCTTCTGTCCGCGGCGAATGGCCCGTGCCGGCGGGAGTGGTAAGCGCCGCAAGAGCGGTGGAGTAGTCGTGGGAACGACCGTGAGCACCACCTCCGTTATCGTCCAGGTCAAGGATGCTCGGGGCAACGCCCTGGCCGGGCAGAACGTGTCTTTGTCGGCCCAGCCGAACTTGACCTCGGGCGGGCATCTCCACGGCCAATCGGGCAACGCGAACGCGCCGGCGGGATCGTTTGCGGCAGGCGTCTGCGTCCAATCCGTCGGCGGAACGTGCGTGCAGGCGGGCGTGACGTGCACGACGGACGCGAACGGCAACTGCATGGTCAACCTGAGCACGCCCGTCTACCAGGCCAGCCAGTTCAGCGGGGACGTTCTCTTCACCGCGACCCTGATCAGCCCCTCGAACGCCAAATCCACGGCGACGCTGACGGTGGCGATGCCGAACTTGGACCTGCTGCCCGACGCGACCTACTACGACAAGACGGGAGGGACGTGCGATCATCCCGGCCCCGCTCGCGCGGACAGGAACATCCCGATCGCGTGCCAATCGCCGGACGACAACCACTACGTCTACTCGTCGCCGGTCGATCCAAACAAACCGAACTCGAACCCGAGCCTGCAGCTCCAGATGGCGGCCCAGGCTTTTCTAAAGGCGACGAAGAGCAAGATGAGGCTCAACGACATGAGCCTGCCCGACGGGGGCGGGTTCGACATCTTCGGGCAGTGGGACAAAGACGTATCCGCGAACAACTGCAAGTTTCGCGGGCATTGCTGGCATAGGCTGGGAAAGAGCGTGGATGTCGAAAATCTCGGTCAACTGGTGAAATTAGAGCAGGCGTTTAGCGATGCAGGCAACCGCTGGATTTACGTTCGGGAAGGAAATACCACCGCATACCCGCACTTCCAATGGGATAACCAGGAAAAATGAAAAAAATAATTTTCTGTGTCGCTCTGCAAATCGTCGCCTCATCCGTTCGCGCTCAGTTCGAGACCGCGGATCACCTACGGATCAGCATGGTTACAAGCATTTCGTTCAATTCTTCTTCGGGCACGTTCACCTATCTTTACCAAGTCGCCAGCGCGTCGAGCAGCGCGCAAGTTCTTAAAGAGTTGCTTCTAGTAGAGGCGGACGCGGATACGGATAGCGGCGGCACTATTTCGCAAATCTTGAATCCCACTAACGCGACATCTTGGGAAGGAGGTTATTTCCCGGATGCAGGCGGCATAGGAACTAACAGCGTTAGATGGTACTCTTCATGGCCAACCACAAGCGTCGACGATTTAGATCACCCATCCCCCGAAGCTCTTCAGCCTGGGAAATCGTTGAACAATCTTGGCCTGATATCGACGTTTCTTCCCGGACCGACCACGTTCTACGCCCAAGGCTGGGTGATCCCGGCGACCCAGGAACAAATCGACGCCAAGCTCGGCATGTCGAACGCGGCCGAACCGTCGGGCGGGCAACTGCAAGCGGTCTACCCCGCCGCGCTGCCGATCAACAAAAACTCGTTCCACGGCCTGACCATCGGCCCCATGCAGTCCCCCACCGGCCTGATGCCGGCAGCGCTACTCGACCGGCTGGGCGGGCTCAAGCATCAAGCGCTGGCGCTCGGCTGGATCTTCGGCCCCGGGGCCGACGGCGTCGTCCAAAGTCTCGACGCGAAGCTGACCGCCGCCAAGGCCGCGCTCGCGCGGGGCGACGCCAAGGCCGCGCTCGCGCGGGGCGACGCCAAGGCCGCCGAGGGTCAGCTCGCGGCCTTCGTCAATGAACTCGAAGCCCAGCGCGGCAAGCATTTGAACGACGACGCGTACTTCATGCTGAAGGCGAACGCGCAGTTCATCGTCTCGAAACTGAGTCCTCCATGATCGAGCCTCGAATATCGGATCGACAATGAAGTTCTTCCGAGTTTTGCGCCCGAGCATCCTCGGCATCTCGGTGCTGGCCCATGCCGCGCCCTCCGCGGCGCCGCGATCAAGCCCGAAAGAACTGGTCAAACATTTCGCCGGATTGCTGGCACACCTGAGGAAGCCTCCGACCTATGAGACATGGGCGGTCAAAGAAAAGACCACCTGCGTCCGGTTCCAGTTAGACGGCTTTTCTGATTACAGATCGGCCGATTTGTGGTGCGACAAGTGCGTTGCCACTGATGCCGATGGCAGCTACACGTATCTCTTCTTTCCAGATCTGGAGAAGGACGCTTGCACGTTGCAGCAAGTGGACGTCCGTATCAACAAAGCCGCCGAAGCGACCTATAAAAAACTGGAAAAGGCCGTTGCGAAGCTCCTTGGACCTGGAAAAGCAGAGGATGATGTCAAGAAGATAGATGAACGCGACTCTTACAGCTGGAAGGCCGTGCGACAATGGAGCGGAGCCGGCGACTCCGCGTACCTGTTTTTCGTCGGCGCGGTCCCCACGAAGCTGGCAGAAGCTCCGGTCGGATTTCTTTGGCGAGGGTCGCGGCTTAAGGAATTGGGCGATCTGAACGAACAAAGCGAAAGCGATCGGGTCGAGTATTACAAATCCGCGGCCACGATCGCTTTTGCTGTGAGGGCCTGCAAAGAGTCCGGACTTCCGGGGTGCGAAGACGCGGGCAAGGCGATGTCCGGCAAGGATCGAGTCGGGCTCGACGGCGCGATCGACCTCGCGTTGGAGAAGTTGAAGGTTATCGACAAGACCGGTCCCAGTTTCCCGCCCCTTGCGTATTGGATCGACCAGATGGTCGAAGAGAGGATGGGGTTCGGTGAAGAGGAAGACTGGACTCATTGGGGAAAGCGCGTCGAGCAGTTGTCGCAAAGAGGCCTTCATTTTGAGGAGGACAAGCGTTATATCTGCGGATATAAATATTACCCTGATTTGACGAAACAGATCGCGTCGCAACGGCAGGATTCCGTCTGGGGCGCATATGCGTTCGCGGACATGCTCCAATTAAACGTATGCGACGGGGGGGATTACCGGCAGGCGACGAAGCTCGGCGAGGAGTTTCTGCAAGCGCATCCCGAGTCAGAAGCGTCGGGAAGCATTTTGCTGGAGACCGCGAAGGCCTATGAAACGTGGTGGTCCCTCGCCAATGCGGTTCCGTACGTGCAAGGCGAGCTTGAATTCACCAATGACCATCCAGAGCAGGCGGAAACCGCGCGGCTCAAGGCCATCGAGCTTTACTCCCGGTATGTCGCTCAGTATGCGAGCAGAGACGAGAAAGCTCGGCTCCAGCAAATCCTATTCCGGCTCAAACACAAGATCGGTACCGCTGAGAGGAGTTATGCTTGTTTTAGCACGTAGGACTTCTTGACCATGATCACTGTTCCGAGAAGGAATCAGCTTGTTTTTGCGGCCTCCTGGCGTGGGGTCGTTGCGGCGCGGTCCAATCGCAGCCTCCGCAGGGCGCGATCGATCTGCGCGCCGGGCCGGCCGGCTCGGCGGCGACGTATTGTCGTCAACGAGCTTGAGGCCCAGCGCGGCAAGCACTTGAACGACGACGCGTTTTTCATGCTTCAAGCCAACGTCCAATTCATCCTCGCCAAGCTGGGGCCATGATCGGCGCTCAAGTCCGCCGCCGCGCCGTCGCGCTTGCGACCGTCTTGTGCGCCGCGGCGGCCGCTCATGCCCGGGGCGAGTCGCCCGATCCCGCCTACGACCGGCTTTACGCCGTCTACCAATCCAGCGCCGCTCCCTATCACATCCGTTATCACTTGTGGCGCCGCCTCATCGCGCGGGAGCCCTCTCGCCGGCTGCCGCCTCCCGTCCCGCCCGCGTTTCCGGCGCCGGCCCCCACCGGCCCCGCGGCGGCGCTGGCGCTCGTCGGCCGCAAGAACGGCGGGCGGGTTCTGCGCGCGGACGGTGCGGCGCTGCGCGTGCCGCCGGGAGCCTTGCTCCGGGACACGCCCCTGATGATCTCCTCGGCGTCCTACCGCGACGAACCCGAGCGCCGCGCTCAAGCCGCCGCCCTCGCCGCTCTTGCCGCCCAAGGCGCGCGTTCCGTCTCCGATGCCGTCGCTTTCGACCCGGACGGCCTGCCCTTCTCCGCGCCCGCCGCCGTCGTCTTGCCCTACGCGCGCGCGGGCGCGGGTGCGCCGAAAATATACGCTTGGGACCGCGTCCGCTCCGCTTGGACGCCTCTGAACACGAGCGTCGACCCGGCCTCCCTCACGGTCAGCGCCCAGGTCGCGAGCCTTGCGGTCTTCCGGGTGTTGGCGGCGGACGCGCCTCGCGCGGGCTCGTCGGGATTCGGCGCGATCGCGCGCGACGGCGCGAGCGCGGCGTATGCCGGCTGGGACGTCACGGTCACGCCGGACCCGGTGACGATCGCGGCAACATTTCGTGTTCGCGGCGGAGCTCGCGACGGAATCGAGCTGCGCGTCTACGGAGGAGGGCGGTTGATCTACAAGACGACGAATTTCGCCTCGTCGCCTCCTGCCGGCGGGGCGACGACGACCCAGAGCGCCGTCTGGGACGCCTCGGGCGCGCCCGAAGGCGTCTACGACTACGCCGTGACCGTCCGCAGAGCTGGACAGATGAGCGCCGTCAAGACCGGCCGGATTCGGGTCGCGCGATAAGAAAGCGCTTTAGGTGATCGAGGCCTGCCCGATCAGGCGCGCGACTCCACGTTCCTGACCCAGGCCTCGACGGCGGCCAGTTGTCCGGGGCCGTCCAGGCCGGCCTGCTCCAGGACCTTGTCCCAGGAGCCGCTGCCCAGGTAGCCGTGGAGCTTGTGCGGGTAGAGGCTGGCGGCGATGCCCTCGTCGGAGCGCACCCAGCGCCACAGCGTGGGCAAGGTGAAGTCGGTGATGCCCATGGAGGTGAATGCCAGCTCAGGGGGGAACGCTTGACGCTTCTCCTCCGCGGGCAGCCGCTCGAAGAGCTCCGCGCTGGTCACGTAGAACACGTTGAGCTTCACGCCGCGCGCGTCGAGCTGGGGCAGGACGTCGCGCGTGAAGAACGTCGCCACGCCGTGGCCTTGGAGCACGACCGTGGCCGTCCCGCCGCGGCGCAGGGCGTAGACGCCGTTGACGGCCGCGGACGCGGGCGGCAGGCCCAGCTTCGCGCGGTCGGGCACGGGCAAGGACGGGCGCGTGACGAAGGGTGACAGCAAGGCCGGGCGCGCGTTGAGGGCGGCCACCAGCAGGGGCCAGACCTCCTGCGGGTCCCAGGGCGTCAGCGTGATCGCCGCGCCGCGCGCGAAGTTGTCCTGCAGGAGCTGGAGCGGCTGGGGGCAGGCGTGCGTGGGGCCGTCCTCGCCGGTCATGGGGCCCGCGTGGGCGTTGACCATGATCCAGGTGCGGAAGGGCTCTCCGGTGGCCTCATGGCGCATCTGCTGGCCGATGCAGTGCAGGCGCGCGGGCACGTGCTCAAGCGCGGCGATGAACGCCGAATAAGAACTTGACACGCCGATGTGCAGGCCCAGGCTCGACACGCCGGACATCACGCCGCCCATCGCGTCCTCGCAGATGCCGCCGACGGACGCCAGCCTGGAGAGCGGGTTGCGCGTCGCGTGAAACCAGCCCTTGGCGAAGGCCTTGTTGATCGGCGACACGCTGGTGGATTCGGACAGGTCCGCCGCGCAGGCCAGCACCGCGCCGCGCGTGAGCGTGTTGATGTAGCCCAGGGCTTCGCCCAGGGCGCCGCGCAAGGTCGCGTTCTTGCCCGGGACCAGCTTGAGTTCCTCGGGCGTCGCCGCGGGGTCCAGTTTCGCGCGGTAGAAGGCCTCCAGGTCCGGGCCGTTCTCGCGGACGGGCCGGCCCTTGGGCGTGAAGCGCCCGGCCTCGGCCACGCGCTCGGCGGCGAAGCGCGGCACGTCGGCGCGCTTGCTCTCGAAAGCGGCGCGCATGGCCTTCAGCGTCTCCCAATAGAAGAACTCGACGCGGTCCGGGGTCTTGTCGCCCTCGAAGCGCGGCAGGCGCGTGTCGAAGGCTTTCTCGAAGGGCTCGACGCTCTTGTAGAACGCGTCGGAGCAGAACGCGTGGCCCGCCCCGTGCGAGGCCTTGCCCTCGATGCCGTAGTTCCAGCCCTTCGTGGTGCGGTAGACGATCGCGGTGGGGCTGCCGTTGTCGAGGGCGAGCGCGGCGTCCTGCGCGGCGTGCACGCGGCGGAAGTCCGCGCCGTCGCCGGCCTCGATGACGTTCCAGCCGTGGACGTACATCAATTCCCGCGGGTCCCACTGCACGTAGTCGCCGGGCTTGTCGCCCTCGGCCGTCACGCGGTCGGAGTCGATGGACGCCTGGTTCCAGTCCACGTGCATGATCGCGTTCGACAGGCCCGCGGTGGCCGCCGTGGCGATGGCCTCGTGCACGCGGCCCGCGGTCATGCCGCCCTCGCCTTCGAGGATGTGCACCTTCGGTCCCTTGACGCCGAACGCGTCCATGGCCGCCAGCGCCAGCCCCACCGCCGACGTGTCGCCCACGCCCGACGCGCCCGTGGCCACGGGCACGAACGGCGTCAGCGGCGTGGGGTGGCCGTCGAGCGCCGCGGACTTGAGCTCTCGAAAAAGCGGGGTGCTCTGCGTGGGGTTGCGCCGGAAACCCAGCAGGTCCTCCAAACGCAGGCGGCGCTTCAACGGCGCCAGCAGGTCCGGCCGGGCGATGCGCACCCACTCGTCGCGCAGGGCGTAGGCGGCGTAGAGCCCCATGGCCTTGTGGCCGGCGGCGTAGACCAGCACGTCGTTGTCGATGGAATCGGGCCGCGCGAAATCGTAGCGCAGGGTTTTATAAAGGACGGAGAACACGATGCGCCCCGAGGAGATGCTCCCGCCGGGATGGCCGGTGGCCGGCGCGTAGTTGTACATGATCGCGCACAGCGCGCGGTAGGCGGCGTCCATCGCCTCCCACTGCTCCAGCGACGCGACGGCGGCCGGCTGGGGCCGGAGCGCGACGGTTTGGCGGGGGTGAAGGGCGAAGGGTTCTGCGGGGGCGGCGGTCGGCATAAGTTCCTCCAAAAATTATGTGCCCATCATATCATGTCGCGCCGCGGGCGTCGTCGTCTTCGACCGCGCGGCGGGCGATGGGAGGCGCCGCACGAAGATGCGCAGGCCGCCGGAGCGCAGCTCGGCGTAGTCCGAGGCATGCGCGGCCAGGTAGTCGCGGACCGCGCGCAGGTAGTCGGGTCCGGCGAACATGGGATTGGTCGCGACGAGCGACGGGGGGCGCGCCTCTAATTGCGCGCGGTAGCCGTCGTAGGAGAAATCGCGCGCGAACGCGGGCATGCCGCGCAGGATCTCCTCCATGTCCGGGTGCGCGTAGCTGGCGCCGTAGATCCAGAAGTACGTGGAGTCCCGGCGGAACAGCGGGTGGCAGTACGGCTGGGCGGAGACCGGCTGATCCGGCGGTGCCAGCTTCAGCATCGCGTCGCCGAGCGCGACCTGCAGGCGCGTCTCCGCGCCGAAGCGGCAGTCGTCGCGCGCGGCCGCGCGCAGGCCCGCGAAATCGGCCGCCAGCAGAGCGAGCGTCAGGAGGATAAGTCCGCCGCGGAAGCAGACGCGGCGCGCCTGGTCGAAGAACAGCGCGAGCGGAAAAGCCCAGCACAGGTAGACCGCGTCGCCGTATTGATCGAACGGGTAGCGCACCCACGCCGCCTGGATCAGCGCGAATATCCCGAAGACGAGCGCGATCCAGCGGCGGTCCCGGAAGCCGTCGCGGGAACGCCAAAGGCCCCACAGCCCGAACGCGAGGGGGGGCAGAAGTTTGAACGGAGCCTGTCGTATTTGATCCCACAGAAAGAACAGCAAGCCGAAGCGTGGGTAGCCGGAGATCAGCCTATATTGGAGCGCGAACACGGCCCGCGGGATCTGGGTCGGATCGATTCGGGC
>JAJXVH010000099.1 GCA_021782205.1 bacterium
CGGCCGGCGGCGCGGCCGCGGCGCCGCCCGGCACCAGCGGCGGTCATTTCGGCCGCGCGCTTTCGGCGCCGACGGTGCCGCGCCGCACCTCCAAGCCGGCCGCGGCGAAGGCGTCCAAGGGTCGCCGCAAAGTCAAGAAGGCGGGAAAGACCCGCAAGACGGACTCCAAGTATAAATCTCGCGCGCTGGCCGAGCGCACCGTCCACACGTATCGCTTCAACGAATACGGCGAGCCGCTGAGCAGTTCCGCGAAGGCCAAGTCCTCGGCCAAGAAGAAGGCGCGCAAGTCCTCTTCCCTGGACGATGCGGAAGACAAGCCGGGCGCGTGCACGACGGACTCGCCGTGCACGGTCAACAACCACGACGCGGACGCGCTCTAGAGCCGGGCGGCGATGCTGCCCTTCCTTCTGCGCTGGTTGCTCCTGGCCTGGTCCTCGGTCTCGGCGTTGCTCTGCATCTTTTACGGCATGACCCCGGGCCGCGCCGCGTCCACGGTCGCCAGCGGGACGCTGTGGTACCTGCTGTCGCGACGCAAGGCGCTCTCTCTGGACCGCCGGAACCTGGGGATCGCGCGGCGCGGACGCGGCCCGCTTGACGCATAGCTGGTCTTATGTATAATTATACGGAAGACCAGTTATGCCGCGCCCTTCCCGCCACCTCGACCGTCGCCTGATCGCCGCCGCGCGCGCGCTGCTTCCCGAGACCGGCCTGTCCGGCCTGTCCGCGCGCGCGGTCGCCCGCCGCGCCGGCGTCAACGTGGGAATGTTTCATTACCACTTCAAGTCCAAGGAGGCCTTCGTGCGCCGCGTGCTGGGCGAGGTCTACGAGGACTTCCTGGCCTCTTTCGCGCCGGCCGCCGCGGGCCCGGGCGCGCCGCTGGAGCGCCTGCGCCGCGTGCTGGTGGCCTACGCGCGCTTCGGCCGGCGCCACCGCGTGATCTACTCGATGATCATGCGCGAACTGCTCAACGGCCACGGCGAGATGATCGCCTTCGCCCGCGCGAACTTCCCGCGCCACGCCGGCGCGATGATGGGCCTGATGGAGGAGTGCCGCCGCAGAAAAATCGTGCGCGACCTGCCCGCCCCGGCGCTGTGCCTGTTCGCGATGAGCTCCATGGGCGTGCCCAACGTCGCGGTCACGGCCTTCGAGCGCAGCGGGTTGAAGCGCTTGGGCGGACGGGACGCGCGGACGTTCGGCGACATGATCCTTTCGGACGCAATGATCGAGACGCGCGCGGACATGGTGCTGGCCGCGCTCGCGCCGCAACGGAGGAAGAGGTGAACGCGATCCTGATGGTTTTCCTGGCGGCGCGCGCCGCCGCCGCGCCGCCGACGTTCTCGCTGACGCTGGAGCAGGCCGAGATCGCCGCGCGCGCTCACTCCCAAGAGTTGAAAGCCGCGGCCGAGCAGGGCGCGGCGGCCAAGGACGGCGCGGACGCGCAGTTCTCCTCGCTGTTTCCGCGCGTGAGCTTAAACGGCTCCTACCAGTATCAGGCGGTCCTGCCGGAGTTGGCGGTCATACCCGGGCAGACGCCATTCCTATTCGGCGCGCAGCACGTGCGCTCGATCGGCCCCGCGCTGTCGTGGACGTTGTGGGACGAGGGCGCGCTCTACAAGACCTGGAGATCCCAGCAAGCGGCGGCCACGTCCCAGGACGAGAAGACGCGACTGACCGAACTGCAGACGACGCTGTCGGCGCGCCTGGCCTACGCGCAGGCCCAGCTCGCGCGCGAGCAGGTGCGGCTGCTGGCGGATTCGGTGGCGCTGGCCGACGCGCAGTATGCCGACGTGGCGCGCCGTCGCGGCGCGGGCGCCGCCAGCCAGATCGACGCGCTGTCCTCGCATCAAGAAGACCTTCAGCGGCGCGCGGATTTCCTGGAGGCGCAGGCCGCGCTGGCGTCCACCCTGCGTTCGCTGTTCCAGATCATCGGGATGGGCGACGGCTTGGATCTGACTCGGCCGGTCGACGCGCGCTTCGCGGTCCTGCCCGAGGGCTTGCCCGCGCCCACTCTACTCGTCGCGCTCGATCCGCTGGCGCGCATGCCGCGGTCCTTGGCCGAGGCCGAGGCGGCGGGCCCGGACGCCAGCCATCCGGGCATCCTGCTCTACCAGCGCCAGGCGGAATCCGCGCGCCTGGCCTCGCAGAGCTTGTCGGCCTCCGACGGGCCGCTGATCCAGCTCAACGGCGCCATCGATTACGAATACCCCAACGGCCCGCAGCTGGTCTACGTCACGCAGAAAACCATCGGCTTGACCGCCAGCCTGCCGCTCTTCGAGATGCGCCAGACCGCGCGCCTGAGCTCCCGTCAACGGCATCTGGCCACCGCCGCCGAGCGCGAGCGCGACCTGGCCGCCGAGGAGTTGTCGCGCGACTGGGACAAGGCGCGCGCGGTCTTGGCGTCCTTGCGCGACGAGCAGGTGGTCGACGACCGCGCGGCGTCGGAGGCCGCGGAGCTGGCGCACTTGGTCTATCTGTCCTACAAGGCCGGGCGTTCCACCTATCTGGACGTGCAGACCTACGACCTCAGCGCGCTGACGACGAAGGTCGCGGCCGCCAAGACGCGCGCGCAGACCTTGATCCAGCTGGCGACGCTCGCCGAACTGGCCGCGAAGGAATAACCATGAAAGACAAGAAAAAAATCCTAATTCCGGTCGCGCTGCTGATCGCCGCGCTGGCCGCGTGGACCGAGTGGTCCAAACCGCCCTTCCGCTACGCCGGCACCGTGGAGGCCACGGACGTGAGCCTCTCGCCGCGCATCTCCTCGACCATCTCCACGGTGACCGTGCAGGAGGGCGACATGGTCGCTCCGGGCCAGGAGCTGGTGGATCTGGGCTGCGAGGACTACAAGCTGGCCGCCGAACTGGCGGCGACAAACTTCGCGCGCTCGGAGCGTTTATACAAGGTGGGCTCCACGCCGTTCGAGACGTTCGACCGCGACCGCAACCGGCGCGACCTCTCGGCCCTCCAGGTCTCCTGGTGCCGCGTGTACGCGCCGATCCACGGCGTGGTGCTGGCGCGCCTGCACGAGCCGGGGGAGTGGGCCGCGCCGGGCGTGAGCCTGCTGACCCTGGCCGACCTGGACCAGCTCTTCGTCTACGCCTACGTCCCGCAGACCGTGCTCTACAAGATCCATCCCGGCGACGCGGTGCGCGCGTTCCTGCCCGAGGCCGGCGACAAGCCGCGCCGGGGTCGCGTGGCCTTCATCCGGCCGGAGGCGGAGTTCACGCCCAAGAACGTCCAGACGCGCGCCGAACGCGAGCGGCTGGTCTACGGCGTCAAGGTCATGCTCGACAACGCCGACCAGGTGCTCAAGCCGGGCATGCCCGTCGAAGTGGAGCTGCCGTTCTAGAGGCGTCCATGGCCGCCATCGCCGTCGAAGTCCGCGGCGTCAAGAAGCGTCTGGGCCGCAACCAGGCGCTGGCCGGCGTCGATCTGGACTTCGAGCCGGGGCTTCTGCACGGCGTGATCGGCCCCGACGGCGCGGGCAAGACCACGACCATGCGCCTGCTCATGGGCCTGCTCAGACCGGACGAGGGAAAAATCATTTTCTCGCGCGCGGGCGCGCCCCTGGACTTCGCCGCGATCCGCCCGGGCATGGCCTACATGCCCCAGCGCCAAAGCCTCTACGCCGACTTGTCGGTGGGCGAGCACCTGGATTTCTTCGGCGACCTCTACCGCCTGCCGCCGGAGGTCTACGGACCGCGCCGCGAGGAGCTGCTGAGGATCACGCGCCTGGACAAGTTCGTCGACCGGGCCGCGGGCCAGCTGTCCGGCGGCATGTATAAAAAGCTCGGCTTGATGTGCGCGCTTCTGCAGTCGCCCAACGTGCTTCTGCTCGACGAGCCCACCAACGGCGTGGACCCGATCAGCCGCCGCGAGTTCTGGGACCTGCTCTACCGCCTGGCCGACGGCGGCGAGACGACGATCGTCGTCACCACCGCCTACATGGACGAGGCGGAGCGCTGCGCGCGCGTGCACCTCCTCGACGCCGGACGCGCGCTGGCGCAAGGGGAGCCGCGCGCGCTGCTGCGCGCCGAGGGCGTGAGCGGCTTCGACGCGCTTTTTCTGAAGCGCGCGGGGGCCGCGGCGTGAGCACCCCGGCCTGGGCGGTGGACTGCGCGGGCCTGAGCGTGCGCTTTGGCGACTTCACCGCGGTCGACGACGTCTCCTTCCGCGTGGCCCCCGGGGAGATCTTCGGCTTTCTGGGCGCCAACGGCGCGGGCAAGACCACGACCATCCGCGTGCTCTGCGGCCTGCTGACGCCCAGCGCCGGGCGCGTGGTCGTCGCGGGTCTCGACGCGCGCGACGGGCTGACGCCGATCAAGCGCAAGGTCGGCTACATGTCCCAGCGCTTCACGCTCTACGACGACCTGTCGGTGGCGGAGAATCTGGCCTTCACCGGGGCCCTGCGCAAGATCCCGAAAGAAGCGCTCGCGCGCCGCACGCGCGAGCTCTTCGAGACGATCGGCTTCGACCAGCCCGTGGCCACTTTGGTGCGCGACCTGGCGGGTGGATTTCGCCAGGAGCTGTCGCTGGCGGCGGCGATGCTGCACGACCCGGAGATCGTGTTTCTGGACGAGCCCACCGCGGGCGTGGCGCCGGCCGCGCGCGCGCGGTTCTGGGACTTGATCCGGCGCATCGCGGGCGCGGGCAAGACGGTGTTCGTGACCACGCACTACATGGACGAGGCCGAGCAGTGCGGGCGCATCGCGCTGATGCGTTCGGGGCGACTGATCGCGCTGGACTCGCCGGCCGGCCTCAAGGCGTCGTCGTTTCCGGAGCCGCTCTACGAGCTGTCGGCCGGTCCCGGCGCGCCGCCGGATTGGACCGAGCGCCTGAAGTCCGACCCGAGCGTGTTCGAGGTCGCGCCCTACGGCCTGCGCTGGCATGCGAGCGTGCGCGACGAGGCGGGCTTTGCGCGGCTGCGCGCGGCGCTGGGCGCGGGCGTGGAGGCGGCGCGCATCGCCCCCACGCTGGAAGACGTCTTCATCCGCCTGGTCGAGGGCAAGGACCGATGAGCTCCTCCTTCGACGTCCGCCGGGCGTTGTCGATCGCGCGCAAGGAGATGCGCCACATCCTGCGCGATCCCGTCACCTTGGCCGCCTCGTTGGGCATGCCGGTGCTGTTCGTCGTGTTCTTCGGCTTCGTCATCGACTTGAACGTCCACGGCGTGGGGATGCTGGTCGCCGACGGCGACAAGACGCGGACCTCCCGGCAGTTGACCGAGCTCTTCTCCGCCTCGGGCTATTTCCAGGTCTCGAACGCGGCTTCCTCAGCGCAGGCGGTGACGGCGCTGAGCGACGAGCGCGGAAAGGCGGCGCTCATCATCAATCCGGAACTGGAACGGGACATTCGCGCCGGGCGCCCGGCCCAAGCGCAGGTTCTGCTCGACGGCGCCGACAACGCCTACGCGGGCACGGTGGCGGCCTATCTGGCCGGCATCCAGGACCTGGCGCAAAGCCGCTTCCGGGTCGGGCCCGCGCCCGCGGCCGGCCTGCGCACGCGCTTCCTGTTCAACGAGGAGCTCAACTCGCGCTGGTTCATCGTGCCCGGGGTGTGCGTGATCGTGGTGGGGCTGATCGCGTCGCTGCTGACCGCGCTGACGGTCGCGCGCGAGTGGGAGAACGGCTCCATGGAGCTGCTGCTCTCCACGCCGGTGCGTCCGCTGGAGATCATCTTCGGCAAGATCGCTCCCTATCTGGTCCTGTGCCTGGCCGCCGTGGGCTTCGTCTACGCGCTGGCGCGGCTGGTTTTCGGGGTGCCGTTCGTGGGCAGCCACGCCTTGTTCCTGCTGGCGACCGCGCTGTTCCTGGCCGCGACCATGGCGCAGGGCCTGGTGATCTCGGTGGTCACGCGCCAGCAGGCGATCGCCTTCCAGGTGGCCATCAACACGGGGCTCCTGCCGGTCCAGCTGCTGTCGGGCTTCATCTTTCCCGTGGAGAGCATGCCGGCTTTTTTCCGGTACGTGACGGCGATCATCCCCGCGCGCTGGTACATGACGATCACGCGCGGGCTGTTCCTGAAAGGCCCGACCCCGGCCATGCTGGCCGAGCCGCTGGCCGCGCTGACCGCGCTGACGATCCTTTCCATTCTGCTGGCGCGGCGCAAGTTCAAGACGGACCTGGAGCCGTGATGAATCCCACGACCTTGGGCTTCATCCGCAAGGAGCTGTCGCAGGCGCTGCGCGACCCGCGCATGCGCGGGATGCTTTTGTTCATGCCGATCATCCAGCTGCTGCTTTTTGGCTTCGCGCTGTCGAGCGAAATCCGCAACATCCGCCTGGCCGTCTACGCGCGCCCCGGCGACGCGTTTTCGCGCCAACTGGCGCGGCGCTTCTACGCCGGCGGCTGGTTCATTCCCGTGGACGCGGGCGCGCAGGATCCCGTGGACTTGCTGCGCTCGGGCCGCGCGGAGGCCGCGTTGATCGCGCCGACCGACGGCGGCGACAAGGCCTACGGCCGCGGCGACGCCGTCTACCAGCTGCTCATCGACGCGACCAACGCCGAGCGCGCGCGCGGCGTCGAGCAGTACGCGCGCGCGATCCTGGCCGAGCACCTGCGCGACCTGGGCGCGCCGGGCGGCGCGGCCTTCAACTTCTCCACGCGCATCCTCTACAACCCGGAAGACGACACCGCCACCTACATGGTCCCGGGCACCCTGGCGCTGATGCTGTTTCTCGTCACCATCACGCTGACCTCCATGGCGATGACGCGCGAGCTTGAGGCGGGCACCATCGAGACCCTGCTGGCCGCCCCCGTCTCGCCGTGGGAGATCTTCCTGGGCAAGACCGTGCCCTACGCTTTGCTGGGCTTCTGCGACCTGCCGCTGCTGATGTTCGTGGCCTGGCTGATGGGCGTGCCCATCCGCGCGCCGCTGTGGGAGTTCGCGCTGGTGGCGGCGGTGTTCGTGTGCACCTCGGTGTCGATCGGATTTCTGCTGGCCACCTTCATGCGCACGGCCCAGCAGGCGACGATGGGAACTTTCCTGTTTCTGTTTCCGACCATCCAGCTCTCCGGCGTGATCTACCCCGTGGAGAACATGCCCAAGGCGGTCATCGCGCTGACCTATCTAGACCCCATCCGCTACCTGGTGGTCTTGATCCGGCACATGATGCTCAAAAATGGCGATCTGGGCGCGGTCCTGCCCAACCTCGCGGCGCTGGCCGCCATCGGCGCGGCGTCGTTGTTCTGGGCCGTTCGGCGCTTCCATCAGACGCTGAACTGACGCCGCGCGGGCGCGGAGCGGAAATTTGATCTACACTGTCGGCATGAGCGAAGCCTTGCGTCCGGGGATGAGACTGGAGTGGTCGCGGACGTTTCGCGAAGACGAGGTTCGCGCGTTTGCGGAGCTGTCCGGCGACAAGGGCGTCCACCACATGGAGCGCGACGAGAAAGGGCGCCTGCTGGTGCACGGACTGCTGACGGCGTCCCTGCCCACGAAGCTGGGCGGAGACCTGAACTACATCGCGGGCACGATGAACTTCGAGTTCCTGCGGCCCGTGTACGCGGGCGACGCGCTGCTCTGCGCGGGCGTCGTCGAGTCGGTCGCGGCCGAGCCCAAGCGCCTGCGCGTGGAATTTTCCTTCACCGTGAAAAATTCCAAGGGCAAGACGGTTCTGAGAGGCGTCACGTCCGGGGTGATCTACCCTTCCGCGGACCGCTAGGATTGCGCGCCGCCGGACGCGCCGCGCGCGCCGGCGCGACGAACGGCGGCCCCGGACAAGAGCCCCGCGAGCGCGGGCAGCAGGAGAGCGGCCAGGAGCAGGGCGGCGGTCTCGACCGGGTCGGCGGCCAAGGGCACGTCCAGGCGGCGCGCCAGCGCCCAGGTCAGGCCCGCTCCGGCCGCGGCGGCGCAGACGGCGGACAAGACTCCCAGGCCCAGCAGTTCGGCGGCGTCGGCGGCCAAAGACTCCGCCTCGGTCCAGCCCAGCGCGCGCTCAAGGGACGCTTCCTCTGCGCGTTCGCCGCGGCCAAACGCGACCAGCCCCGCGACCACGAGCGCGCCCAGGCCCACGCTGAAGGCCGCCAGCGCGCCGACCGCGGCGAGTATCAACGACAGCGTGCGCCGCGCGGAGGCCAGCAGGGCGCCGGCGTCGATGACGGAGACGTTGGGCAGTTCCCGCGCCAGCGCGCGGCGCAGTTGGGCGGACGCGGCCGGGTCGCGCGCGCGCAGCGAGGCGATGAAGGTCTGCGGCGCGCCTTGCAGGAGAGCCGGCGTCAAGGTCACGAAGAAGTTCGGGCGCATCGCGGCCCACTCCACGCGGCGCACGGACGTCACGACCGCTTCCACTTCCCGGCCGGCCACGTCGAAAGTCAGTCGGGAGCCCAGGCGCAGGCTCGCGCGGTCCATGAAGTCGCGTTCCAGGCTGGCCTGCGCCGTGGTCGCGCCCGGAGCCCAGAATGTTCCCGCGACGACGCTCTCCGCCGGGTTGAGGGCGTCGGCGTAGGTCAGGTTGTACTCGCGCGCGCGCCAGCGGCCGCGCTCGGTCGCGTCGCCGCGGCGCAGAGGCTCCCCGTCGATCCGGCTCAGGCGCGCGCGCACCAGCGGCGCGAAATCGGGCTCGCCGCGCGACCAGCGCCGGGCGAGCGCGCGGGCGCGCGCGACTTGATCGGGCTGAACGTCGATGAGAAAAATGTCGGGCGCGGCCTCGGACTGCGCCGGGGCCAGCGCGCGCGCAAAGCCCTCGCGCGCGCCGGCCACGGCGACGAGCAAGGCGAAGCCGCCGGCCAGCGTGAACAGCATCACCCGGCTCTCGCGGCGGCGGCGCACCAGGCGGCGCAGGCCGTGGCGCGCGGCAAAAGGAAGCCCGGCCGCGGACAGCGCCGCGGACAGGCGCTCGACCGCGGCCAGTCCCGCGCGGGCCAAAAGCTCGACGGCCGCGGCGCCGGCGGCCAGCGCGGCGCACAGCGCCAGCGCGTCGCGGCCCGTCGGCGCGCGCCGCCACGCCGCGAAGGCGACG
>JAJXVH010000100.1 GCA_021782205.1 bacterium
CCCGTCGCAAGTCACGCGTATCGGACGCCGTAGGGATTATAAACTCCGTCTTCGGAACATTCAAGCCCGCGCGCCGCGCGGGATTTGACGCGCGGCGCGCGAGTATGATTGACTGATCGCACGGTCAATCTATTTGCCGCACGGAGAAATGTTATGTCCGACGCCCGCGCCTACGCCGCCTCTTCGCCGACCTCGCCGCTGGCCCCCATGTCCCTGCCGCGCCGGGAACCCGGGCCCAAGGACGTGGTCATCGACATCGCCTACTGCGGCATCTGCCACTCCGACGTCCACACCGTGCGCGGCGATTGGGGCGCCGGCGCTTATCCTATCGTGCCGGGCCACGAGATCGTGGGCCGCGTGTCGCGCGTGGGCAAGAAAGTCAAGAAGCTCAAGGTCGGAGACCTGGCCGGCGTGGGCTGCATGGTGGACTCCTGCCGCAAGTGCGAGAACTGCCGCAAGGGCCTGGAGCAGCACTGCTTCGGCCCCGCGTCCTTCACGTACAACTCGACCGAGCAGGACAAGAAGACGGTCACGCAGGGCGGCTATTCGACTCAAATCGTCGTCGATGAGGCCTTCACGCTGAAGGTCAAGCCCGGGCTGCCGCTGGAGCGCGTGGCCCCGCTGCTGTGCGCGGGCATCACCACCTACTCGCCGCTGAAGCGCCACGGCGTCAAGAAAGGCACGCGCGTGGGCGTGCTGGGACTGGGCGGACTAGGCCACATGGCCGTGAAGATCGCCGCCGCGATGGGTGCGGCGGTCACGGTGCTCAGCGGCTCGGAGTCCAAGCGGCCCGACGCCAAGAAGCTGGGAGCGTCCGCGTTCGCGCTGACCAAGGACCCGGCGGTCATGACCCAGTTGGCCGGAAGCTTGGACCTCATCATCGACACCGTCTCCGGCCCGCACGACGTGGCTGGGATGGTCGGCCTGCTGGCGACGGGGGGGACGCTCGTGATGGTGGGCGCCGCTCCGGAGCCGCACGCGATCGGCTCTTTTCCCTTGATCATGGGACGCCGCGCCATCGCGGGCTCGCTGATCGGCGGCATCAAGGAAACGCAGGAGATGCTGGACTTCTGCGCGAAGAAAAAAGTGCTGGCCGACGTGGAGGTCATCGCCGCCAAGGACATCAACGCCGCCTACGAGCGCATGCTCAAAAGCGACGTGCGCTACCGCTTCGCCATCGACTGCGCGACGCTGTAGACGCGGCCGCGAGATGAAATGATAGGATCGCGCGCATGGAACAAAATCCGCCGCCGCTGCAAGTGGAGATCGACGAGGCCGTCGCCCGGGGGACGTACACGAACCTGGCGCTGATCACGCACAGCGAGACGGAACTGCTCATCGATTTCCTTTTCATGCAGCCGCAGACGCCGAAGACCAAGGTGCTCGCGCGCATCATCACCTCGCCCGTGCACGCCAAGCGCTTCCTGGCCGCGCTTCAGGACAACATCGCCAAATACGAGGCGCGCTTCGGAACGATCAACGCCGGTGAGCCCGCGCCCGCGGCGAAGCCCGGCGTCTATCAGTAAAATGCGGCCTGCGAAGGCCGCCTTGGTCTGCGTCGGCAGCGAACTGCTCGCCGGCCAGGTCAACACGCACCAGGCCTGGCTGTCCACGCGCCTGCGCCGCGCCGGCTTCGAGATGCTGGGCGAGGAGTCCGTGCTCGACGACGCCGCGTCCATCGCGGCGGCGATGCGGCGCGCGCTGGCGAAGGCCGACGCGGTGATCGTCTGCGGCGGCCTGGGCCCCACGTTCGACGACCTGACGCGCGAGGCGGCGGCGCGCGCGCTCAAGCGTTCGCTGAGCTTCAAGCCCGCGCTGTGGCGCGAAATTCTCGAACGCTTCGCGCGCTACCGCATGAAGGTGCCGGAACAGAACAAGCGCCAGGCCATGGTGGTGGGCGGCGCCGAGGTCCTGAAAAACCCGAACGGCTCCGCGCCCGGTCAGCGCCTGCGCGCCGCGGGCCGCACGATGGTGCTGCTGCCCGGGCCGCCGTCGGAGATGTATCCCATGTTCGACGCGGTTCTGCCGAAACTCGCGCGCGACCACGCGCGCGGCGTGCACGCGGCGGCGTTCTGCGTGCGCCTGTCCGGCGTGCCGGAATCCGCCGCCGACGAGCGGCTGGACCCCGTGCGCGCGCGCTGGCCGGACGCGCGCTTCACCATCCTCGCCTCCGGCGGCGAGGTCTCGTTCCACGCCACGCTGTCCGCTCGCTCCGCGTCCGCCGCAAGCGCCGCGCGCGCGCGCCTGCGCCGCGAGATCCTGGACGCGGTGGGCGAGTTCGCCCACGGCGAGGGCGACGAGACCTTGGAACGCGCGCTGGGCGCGCGCTTGAAACGGAAAGGACTGACCCTCGCGGTCGCCGAGTCCTGTACCGGCGGCCTGCTGGGGGGACGCCTGACCGCCGTCGCCGGCTCGTCGGCTTATTTTCTGGGCGGCGTGATCTCCTACGCGAACTCCGTCAAGACCAAGAGCCTGGGCGTGCCGTCCAAGCTGCTGGCGCGCTTCGGCGCGGTCTCCGCCGAATGCGCCGCCGCCATGGCCGCGGGCGCGCGAAAATCCATCGGCGCCGACATGGGCGTCGCCGTCACCGGCGTCGCCGGCCCGGACGGGGGAACAAAGGAAAAACCCGTCGGCCTGGTCTATGTCGCCGTCAGCGGCCCCGGCCGCGCCGAAGCGGTCAAGCGCCTGGAGATCAACGGCCCGCGCGACGCGGTGCGCGGCCGCGCCGTCACCGCCGCCCTGCGCCTGGCCTTCGACGCCCTGCGTTGACGGCCGTCGCCCGGACTTTTCCTTGACCGCGGCATTCGTATTTCGTAAACTCACCTTTAATATGATCACGAAAGAAAAGAAGTCGGACATCAGCAAGAAGCACGGCAAGGCCGCCGGAGACACCGGCAGCACGCCCGTCCAGGTCGCGCTCATCACCGAGCGCATCAAGGACCTCTCCGGCCACCTCAAGGCCAACAAGAAGGACCACTCCTCCCATCGCGGACTGCTCAAGCTCGTCGGCCAGCGCCGGCGCCTGCTGGGCTACCTGAAGAAGAGCGACCTGGCCTCCTACAACAGCACGATCAAGCAGTTGGACCTGCGCAAGTAATCATGGACCAACTCCAGAAGATCGGCCTGCAGGAAACTGTGGGCGGCAAGAGCCTGTCCATTCAGACCGGAACCCTCGCCAAACAGGCGGGCGGTGCGGTCACCGTCCACCTGGGCGACACCATCGTGTTCTCCGCGGCCACCGTCGCCGAGAACGCCAAGGAAGTCAGCTTCGTGCCGCTGACCTCCGACTACCGCGAGCGCGCCTACGCCGCCGGCCGCGTGCCGGGCGGATTTTTCAAGCGCGAGATGCGGCCGCGCGACAAGGAGACGCTGACGTCGCGCCTGGTCGACCGCCCCATCCGCCCGCTGTTTCCCGAAGGCTGGAACCATGAGACGTCCATCCAGTCCATCGTCGTCTCCTGCGACATGCAGAACGACCCCGACGTTCTGGCCATCACCGGCGCGTCGGCCGCGCTGATGCTGTCCGACGCGCCTTTCAACGGGCCCGTCGGCGGCGTGCGCATCTGCCGCGTGGACGGAGCGTTCGTCCTCTTTCCCACGTGGGAGGAGCGCGCGAAGGCCGAGCTGGAGCTGGTCGTCGCCGGCAAGAAGGACGCCCTGCTGATGGTCGAGGGCTCCTCGCACGAAGTCTCCGAGGAAGTGTTCGCCGAGGCGCTGGAGATCGCGCAGAAGGAGATCAACAAGCTGTGCGCGATGCAGCTGGAGCTGGTCAAGCGCAGCGAGGCGGCCGGCCGCAAGGTCGAGCGCTACGTCGTGGCAGCCCCGGCCATTCCCGCGGCGGTGCTGGAGCTGGTCAAGACCAAGGCGACCGAGCCCATCCGCAAGGCCCTGCGCTCCAAGCTCGACAAGCACGGCCTGGACGCGCAGATCCACGAGATCAAGGACGGCCTCAAGAAGGAAGTCGAGGAGAAGGGCAAAGCCGACGCCGCCTTCGCCGACGGCCTCAAGTGGGTTTCCAAGATCATCGAGAACATCCTTTACGACGAGAGCCGCATCCTCACCCTCGTCGACCGCGTGCGCCCCGACGGCCGCGGCTTCGAGGAAATCCGGCCCATCGAGATCACGCTGAAGCCCTTCCCGCGCCTGCACGGCTCGGTGGTCTTCCAGCGCGGCCAGACGCAGGCGTTCTGCTCCGCGACGCTCGGCACGCCGGGCGACATGCAGATCATGGACGTGCTCGAAGGCGAGTATAAAGAGCGCTTCATGCTCCACTACAACTTCCCGGCCTTCTCGGTCGGCGAGGTTCGCCCGGAGCGCGGCCCCGGACGCCGCGAGATCGGCCACGGCGCGCTTGCGCGCCGCAGCCTGGCGGTGCTCCTGCCGCCCGAGGAAGAGTTCGCCTACACGCTGCGCGTCGTCTCGGAGATCTGGGAGTCCAACGGCTCCAGCTCCATGGCGTCCGTCTGCGGCGGGTCCCTGTCGCTGTTCGACGCGGGCGTGCCGATGAAGGCCGCGTGCGCGGGCATCGCGATGGGCCTGGTCCTGGAGAACGGCAAATACGCCGTGCTCACCGACATCGCCGGCATCGAGGACCACAACGGCGACATGGACTTCAAGGTCGCCGGCACCCGCCAGGGCATCACCGGCTTCCAGATGGACATGAAGATCGAAGGCCTGTCCATCGACATCATGAAGGAAGCCCTCGCCCAGGCCAAGCGCGGCCGCCTGTTCATCCTCGACAAGATGGACGCCGTCCTGCCCGAGCCCCGCAAGGAGCTCTCCGCGTTCGCGCCGCGGCTGTTCCGCCTGCAGATCCCCACGGACAAGATCGGCGCGCTGATCGGCCCCGGCGGCAAGAACATCCGCCGCTTGATCGACACCTACGGCGTGCAGGTGGACGTGGAAGACGACGGCTCCGTGTTCATCGCCGGCGTCGATCCCGTGGGCTGCGAGCAGGCCAAGGCCGAGGTCGAGGCGCTGACCATCGAAGCCGAGGTCGGCAAGATCTACAAGGGGCACGTCGTCTCCATCAAGGAGTTCGGCGCGTTCGTCGAGATTTTCCCCGGCAAGGAAGGCCTGCTGCACGTCAGCCAGATCGACGTCAAGCGCGTCGCCAAGGTCGAGGACGTCCTCAAGATCGGAGACGAAGTCGAGGTCAAGTGCCTGGAAGTCGACCCGACCGGCAAGATCCGCCTGTCGCGCAAGGCGGTCCTCAGCCCCGGCTCCGAGAACGACTCGCCCGGCCCGCGCCGGGACGGCCCGCCGCGCGAGCGCGTGGGCGGCGGCGGCCGCGGCGGACGGCGCTGAGGAGATAATTCCCATGGTCAAGAAGACGCCGACGCCTTCCAAGAACGGTTCCGCCAACGGGCCGATCGAGACGCTGAAGACCGTCTACGACTTCATGACCGCCAACGGCCTGGACTCCGTCGAGATCGCCGACGACGGAGCGCAAATCAAGCTGGTGCGCCGCAAGGCGCAAACCGTGCAGGTCGCGGTGCCCGTGCCGGTGGCGGCGGGGGGGGCGGCGTACGCCGCTCCCGCCGCCGCGCCGGCGGCCGCGCCCGCGGCCCCCGCGGCCGCTCCGGCTCCCGCCGGAACCGCGATCAAGTCTCCGATGATGGGCATTTTCTACCGCGCCCCATCCCCGTCCAGCCCTCCGTTTTGCAAGGAAGGCGAGCCCGTCAAGCCCGGCCAGGTGATCTGCATGATCGAGGCCATGAAGGTCTTCAACGAAATCAAGGCCGAGTATCCGTGCACGGTCGTGAAGTACCTCGTCGAGAACGGCAAGCCGGTCAAGGCCGGCCAAGACCTGATCCTCATCCAGCGCTGACGCCGCGCGCTCCAGGGACGTTTTCAGGGGACGCCCGCGCTTCAGTTTGCCGGCAAATGCGTGTCTTCGCGGCACGCGGAGGGGGCCCTTGACGTCGGGCGCGACGCGACGCACACTATACACATGAAGCGGACGAATCTTGTGCTCGACGAGTCTCTGCTCAAGGAAGCCGTCTCGCTGTCCGGAGCGAAGACCTTCTCAATGACCGTCGATCTCGCTCTCCATGACTATGTGCGGCGCGCGAAGGCCAAGCGCATCTTCGAGCTCGCGGGAAGTGGTCTCTGGGAAGGAGACCTGGCGGCGATGCGCGGCGACGCCCCGCGCCGCGCGCGTGCGGCGCGACGCCGCCGATGACCCTCGTCGACAGTTCGGTCTGGATCGAGCTTTTCCGCCGAGGGACGGCTCTGCGCGCCGCCTCCGCGTTCGACATCGAGGAGGCCGTCATCTGCCTTCCCGTCTTGCAGGAGGTTCTGCAAGGATTTCGCGACCAAGACGCCTTTCGCCGTGCGCGCGAATCGTTGCTCGCGTTGCCGCTCGTCGAGGCCCCGCTGCCGCTCGACGTCTGCGAACGCGCCGTCGAGCTTTACCGCGTCGCCCGTCGGCAAGGCTTGACGGTACGCTCTTCGGTCGACTGCCTCATCGCGGCCTGCGCCTTGAAGCACGACCTCACCGTGCTCCACCGCGACCGCGACTATCCGGCCCTCGCGCGAGTGTCCGGCCTGCGCGAGCGTCGCGTCTGAGCACCGCGCTGCCTGCCTCGAAGCGCGCCCACGGCCTCCAAGTTCACGGCCTTTTAAGCCGCGCGCCTTTGCGTGAAACTTCGCGGGGATGAAAGCCAAAAAGTATTTGTACAGTCGTTATTATTTATGTACTTAGGGAGACGTCTCGGTGCGCTCGGGCCCGGATTCTGCCCGGCAGAAAAGAAGAGGCCCGCCGAAGGGCGACCGGACATGGGGTGCAGCCCATGCACGACGCGCCATCGACGAGCCTCGCGGGGATTTTATAGCAAAGACGATCCGGTCCTGTCTTGCGCAAGCGCCGGCGCAGCCCTACAACTGGGACGAGCAGCTTCGCGGGTTGGTCTTGGGAATCTGCATGTCGCGAAGCCTGTTGCTGCAAAGCATCGCGCAGACGCGTGACGGCAACGTCAGGACCAGCGAGAACAGCTTATCGGCGTTCCTGAAGCAGAAGCGGCTGACGCTGGCCGCGGCGCAGCGCGCGCATGTCGTCGGCGTGCTCAAGCGCCTGGGGCGTCGGCGCGTGTGGAAGCACGGCGGCAAAGCGGCGCTGATCATCGACGGCACGGCGTACGCCAAGCCGCGCTCGCGCGGCAAGAAGCGCGCGATGCCGAAAAAGGGCCAGGTGCGCGTGCAGAATTTGAAGACGGAGAAGACGATCCTGGTGCCGGGCTACCAGGAGATCTGGGTGGGCCTGCTGCTGGCCGATCGCACGGTTCTGCCGCTGACGCGCCGGCTGTGGAGCGAGAACGGGCCCGGCTGCGCAAGCATGAGGCTGGCCGAGGAGACGGAGATACGTCGGGCCGTCGAGATTATGGAGGAGGCGTTCGGGCTGGAGGTGATCCTGGTCGCCGACAGGGGCTACCGAAGCAAGGAACTGCTGCGCTGGCTGAAGGACGTGGCGGGCTTGGATTTCATCATCCGCATTGAGGGGAAGCTGACGGCCGCGGCGGGCGCGTCGAAGGGATTGCTGTCGACATTATCCGAGTGGTGGCCGAAGCGTCTGACGTTGCAATGGCGGGAGCGATCAAAGCGCGTGCTGTTGTCGGACGTTTCGGCGCGGGAGGTGTCGGTGAAGACCGAGTCCAAGGAGGATGTCGCCTTCAACGCGCTGCGCCTTCAGCCCGTGAAAGAAGACGTCGAGCCGATGTTCCTGGCGACGACGCTGCCGACGGACACGAAGGAGGACCTGACGCGGATCGTGCGGCTTTACTCGTGGCGCTGGGGCATCGAGACGTTCTTCTGGACGTTCAAGCGCGCGCTGAACTGCCACTCGTGGCGGGTCTACTCGTGCTGGGAAGCCATCGACCGGTTGCTGACGGCGGCGCACATGGCCTACCTGGTTTTGACCTTGCTCAGGGAATTCGTTCGTCGAGGAAGCGCGGCGGCACGACGCTTGCGACTACGGCTTATGCTCGCGCTTCGTTCTCGCTTCGCGAGGTCCTCGGAGGAGTTGACCCTGGGCCGCTTGCTGCGCCTGCTTGCCTCGGACTTCCCGTCACCGCGACTTGCCGCATCATCATGGTGAACATTTCAAAACCCCATGAACTTGGAGTGCCTCGAAGCCTTGACGCCGGATTGTCATTGCGCTATTCTTTCTGGACTTCACAGGGAGAAGACCATGAACAATAAAATCGCCGCGGCCGTGATGGCGCTTCTGATGTCGGCGGGACTTGCCGCGACCGCGCGCGCGGCCGGCGACACGATGATGGACTCGGCGCAGACCCTGGTCAACGGCAAGCCGTATCAGAAGGGACAAGTTCTCCAGGGAAGCGACCAGCTCACCTTCAACGGCCCCGGCTTCGTCAAGATCAACGGCATCACCTTCGACTTCACCGGGACCGCCACGGCCGCCTACGAGAACGGCGTTCTGCAGTTCAGCTCGGCCGGGTCAGCGAGTGACTCGATCACGGTCACGGACGCCTCGGGCAACAAGAACACTTACACCGGCGCCTCCGCCTCCGGCCTGACGGTGAGAATCACTGCGCCGGGCCGCACCACCACAAGCCGCGAAAGAAAGAAAGTTGTGTCTGAGCAACATTTGGAACCCGACATTATTCGGTACATCACCAACTGGGAGTATGTCGACGTCACGAACATCATTCCCGCCCAGGGCGTCACTATCCAGGTCTCACCGTCGGCGCCGTGATCTCCGTCTCATAAACCAAACACAAGGAACCGCTCAATGAAAAAGGTGCTTCTGTCGGCCGCAGTTCTGGCGCTGGCGTCCGCGGCGCGCGCGCAGCTGCTGGACTACACGC
>JAJXVH010000101.1 GCA_021782205.1 bacterium
GCCGCGGCAGCCGCGCGGCCAGGAAAATGGCGTAAGCCGCGCCCGCCGTCAACGCGTGCAGGGCCGTGGGCGGGTGCCCGCCCAACAAAATCAGACCGACCGCCACCGCGCAAGCGGCCCAGGCGCGCGGCACGCGCGCGTCGAAGGCGCGGCCCAAGGTCCAGAACAGCGCGGGCAGGAGGCAGGCGACGTTGGTCTGCGGATGGCCCAGCCAGGCGATCATGAAGCCGCACAGCGCGTAGACGATTCCCGCCAGCGCCGCGCCGTCGCGCCCGGCGCCCAGACGCCGCGCGTGCAGGGCCGTAAACGCGCCCGCGGCGAACAGCTTAAAAAAAGCCGCGGCCAGGCTCCACGCCGCCGGCGGCAGCCACGCAAGCCCGATCTCCGTCGGAAAGAACATCGCCGCCTGCACGCAGCCCGCGAAGGGCACTCCCGCCTCGATCAACGGGTTCCACAGCGGCAAGTGCCCGGACAGGAGCTGGGCGCGCAGGAACAAGCGCCACGGCCAGAACTCCAGAAGCGGATCGGACCACAGCGCGCCAAGGCCGGGAGGCAGGAAACGGCTCCACGGCGCGTAGCGGCCCAGCGCGGCGGCCGGCAGAAGCCCCTCGCCGCGCAGCGCGACCGGCGCCAACAGCGCCAGCGCCGCGGCCGCGACCGCGGCGACCGCGTACAGCGCGTCCGACCGACGCGGGTCCGGCTTCATGGCCAGAACATAGGATAAAGCGGCGCGCGTTGGAAAGCGGCGCGCGCCACCTGCGTCAGGCGGGAAGGATCTCGCAGTAGTTGAAGCGCGGCGTGCGGCGCACGCGCTCGGCGGCCCGGCAGGCGACGGGGGCCTTGAAAATAGGGCCGGCGTAGACGAAGGAGTGGTATTCGCCGTTCTCGCCGCACGGGTCGGCGCCTTCGGGAAGGTCGCGCAGAAGGCTTTCGTCGATCTCGCGGCCGGCCAGAGCCGCGTCGACGGCCTGGGTGTCGACGCAGGCCAGCACGGCCCGGAAGCCCAGGCCGATGAAGGTCCGGACCAACTCGTCGGTGTCGCGCTTCCACAGCGGATAGACGCCCGTCATGCCGACCTGGGCCAGACGTTCGTCGCGGTAGCGCCGCAGATCCTCCAGAAAAATATCGCCGAAGGCGACCTTCACGATGCCGCGTGACCGGAAGCCCTCCAGCGCCTCGCGCATGCGCGCCTCGTAGATGTCGTTGGCGCAATCCTTGGGGATCAGGACCGTCCGAAGCTCCAGGCCGAGAGCGTCCGCCTGGCGCTCCAGAAGCTCCCGCCGCACCCCGTGCATGCTGATGCGGTCAAACTCCTCGGTCACCGTCGTCAATAGAGAGGCGATCTCATACTTTTGCGACGCGAGCAGATGATACGCCGCCAGCGCGCTGTCCTTGCCGCCGCTCCAAGACAGCACGATCTTCTCCCGAACGGCTTTCACGCGCGGCGGCCCCCCTTTCGGCGCGTGCACCGCGGCCAAGGAGACCCGCCGCGACGCCTCCGCGCCCGCGCACGCCGGGCACGCGCAGTCCTCCCCCGTAAAGGGCAGGACATGAGGGAGATCCTCGCACCAGCACCCGGTCTTGCCGTCCTCGGGGCCGCATTTGAAATCGACCCCGCAGCGGCCGCATTTTTTTATTCGCGGCGAGTTCATCGCGGTTCTCCGTTAGAACGACACCTTGACGCCGCCGTAGCCGGCGATTCCGAGCGTACCGTAGCCTTCCACCTGCTCATAGCGCTTATTGAACATGTTGTCGATGCGCGCCGTCAGCGTCAGATGCTTCGCCACGGCATACGAGCCCGCCATGTGCCACAGCGCGTAGCCGCCCAACGTGACCGGCGTGGCCGGGTAGTTCGAGTAATTGAGGTCTTGGCTTGGGCCGGTGTAGATGCCGCCGAACAGAAGAGAAGCGCCGTCGACGGGATGCCACTCCGCGTCGCCGCCGAACTTGACCGCCGGACGGCGCAGAAGCTCCGTGTTGTTGTCCAGGTCGCGAGCCGAGGTGTAGGTGAAGTTCCCCTTCAGCGTGACCTCCTTTGCGGGCAGGACCTGGGCCGTCACTTCGCAGCCCGAGGACCGCGTGCGGCCCACGTTGTAATACAGGTTCGTGCCGGAGTTGAAGTCGATCAAGTTGCTGACGTCCTGGTGGAAATACGTGGCGCCGACGGTCGCCTTGCGGTCCCAGAAATCCTGCTCGACGCCGACGTCCGCGGCCTGGCTGCGCTCGGGGCTGAGGCCGGTGTAGCCGTATTGGGAATAGAGCTGATACAGCGTCGGCGCCTTGAAGCCCGTGCCCACGCTGGCCTTCAGTTTGGTGCTGGTCTCCGGGATGAGCAAGGTCGGCGCGATGCGGTAAGTGTTCGCGGAACCAAATTGGGAATCCTCGTCTCGGCGTCCGCCGATTGAAACATAGAAGCGGTCGTCATACTTCAAAAGCTCCTCGGCGTACGCGCTCTTGGTGTAGTCCGACTGATTGCCCAAGATGGAGTCGTACGGACCAAAGGAACTGCTCGAGGTATATGACTGGTGCTCGCGCTCCTGCCGGGACTCCACGCCGACGGTCAGCGTGTTCCAGGACGCGAGCTTGGCCACGGCCTGGTAGCTGTCCTTGGTCGTCTGGCCGTAGGTGGAGTTGTTGGACTGGCTGGTCGGGTTGACGTAGGACGGGTTGTCGATAAACAGCCTGTTGGTCGTCGAGGCGCCGATCGTGACTTTCTGAAGCAGCTTGCCGCCCCAAGAGCTCAACGCCGCCTTGGCCGACAGGTCGGTCTCGTTGAACGCGCCGGTGTAGGCGGGGTCGTCGCCGCCGGGCCCGCCGAAATCGGCCAATTGATAGAACGAGTACGTATTGCGCGCGTTGAGGTCCAAGCGGAAGTCCTCCGTCGGCTTGAGACCCAGCGAGCCCGACAGCGTCGCGTTGCGGTAGGGATCGCGGATGGTATTGCCCGCGTCGCTGGCCGCCGCCGGGATGCTGCCGGTCGCCTGGCGCGAGCCGGCCAGGGAATAGTCGACGTACTTCGAGGAGCCGCTCAACTCCCCTTTGTAGATGTTCGTGTTGTAGGAACCCCACTCGCCGGACGCGGAGCCGTGCAGCGGCCCGGTGCCCTTGCGCGTGATGATGCTGATCACCCCGCCCATCGCGTCCGAGCCGTACATCACGCTCTGCGGACCGCGCAGGACCTCGATGCGCTCCACGTTGTCGGTCGTCATGTTGGCGAAGTCGTAGGTTCCGCCCGGAGTGGACGCGTCGTTGACCGGGACGCCGTCGACGACGACCAGCGTGTGGCTGGAGTCGTCGCCGCGGATGAAGACGGACGTGGTGCCCCCGGGGCCGCCGCTCTGGACCACGTCGACGCCGGGGACCGTGCGCAGCAGGTCGGCGACGAACGGCTGGCCGCGCAGCTCGATCTCCTTGCGGTCGATGACCGTGACCGAGTTGCCGACCTGCTCCAGAGTCTCGTCAAGACGATCGACGGAGCTGACCTGCGTGGAGCGCGGGTCGAGCGCCAGGACCGAGTCGATCTGGGCGCGGGCGCGAGAGGCGGGAAACGAAAACGCTAATGCGGCGAGGACGAACGAACGCACGGCGGGGTACGGCCGAAGGCGGCTGGTCATGGTCTTCCCTCGAAGTTGCGGACTCGAGCCGGTAGACCGGACTTATCGCGCGGACGCGAATCACCGTTGCGGGGCAGCCCTGGACTTGCACCAGGTTCCTCCGGCTTCGAGAAACGAGGGGCGATGATGACACTTGCGCGGACACCCTGTCAATCATCGCGTCGCGACGGTTAATTCGGACGGGCCCATCGGCCCCGCTTTTAGGAGCCGGAAGGCTCAGGCGCGTAGGATTGGGCCGGGCTTACAATGTCATCATGAATCGCCTATCCCTCGCCGCTCTAGCCGCCGCGTTTGCCGCGGGTCTGGCCGCCTCCACCGCTTCGGCCCAAACCGGACCGGCCGCGCGCATGGACGCCGTGCTGGGCGCGTCCGGAGATTTTTCGGGCATCACGCGGCTGGAGCAAATACCCGCTCCGTCCGTTGTCGCCGCCGCCGCGGTCGTGCCGGCCGCCCCGGACAGCGCCGCGTCCGTGGTGCCGCCGGGCCTCTGGTCCACGCTCGCCGCGCCCGACGCGGCGACGTTGTCGTGGCTTTCCTCGCGCATCCCGGGACTCGACGCCGCCGCCGTGCGCCAGTTGACGCCCGCCGACGCCGACGCCCTGTTCGCGACCGCCGTCCAGAGCGCCACGTCGCCCCTCGGCTTCTTCAGCGATCCCGCCTTCCGCAGCACGAACATCTACTACATCCCCAAGGATGTGATCGCCGCGCTGTTTTCGCGCTACGTGATCCGCGTGCTCACCCCCCCTTCCGGCACGACCACGAACGGCCAACCCTTTACGATGCAGGCGTTGGTCATCGGCGGCGGCCGCATCGAGGCGCTCTACGACCGCAATAGCTTCTCGGCCGGCAACCCGATGTTTCCGGACTACACCTACCAATTCGCCGGGCTCGTGACCGAGACCATCAACGGCCCCGGCGACCTGAGCGTCTCCGGCGTCGCAATACACGTCGGCTTCCTGACGCCGCAGGTCCAGCGCATCGTCCAGCTCTCGGCCACGCAGGCGCGCGTGGACACGAACTACGGCAGCCGGGTCAAGCCGGTCAGCGCGATCACGCGCCGCTGAGAACTCAGCGCGCCGCGTCGGGCCGCGTCGAGAGCAGGAGCTTGGAGCCCACCTCGGGCCCGATGACCACGGTCTTGGCGTTGCTGGAGTCGGCCAGCTTGCCTAACTCCTGGATGCGGTCGAACTGCAGGATGTCGGGCGTCAGGCTCTTGGACACGATCGCGTTGTAGTCGGCGATGCCGGCGGCCTCGGCGCGCTTCTGATCGGCCTGGGCCTGGGCGACCTGGAGGACGTATTTCATCTTCAGCACGTCCTGCTCCGCGGCCAGCTTCTCGTCGATGGCGCGGCGGATGGCCTCGGGCAGTTCCACGTTGCGCACCAGCACGGCCTCAAGCGCTATGTGCTTGCCGTCGAGCTTCGCTTCCAGACCCTCGCGGATCTCGCGCTCGATGACCTCGCGCTTGGTCGAGTAGATCTCCTCGGGAGTGTAGCGGCCGAACACGCGGCGCGCGTCGGAGCGCAGCAGCGGCGCCAGGATCTTGTCGTAGTACTCCGGCCCGATCTGCGTCTGCAGGGCGACGATCTGGTCGGGCAGAAGGTGGTAGCGGATCGTCGCGTCGATCTTGATCTGCAGGCCGTTGCTGGCGATCACGTTGAGCACCTCGTCGTTGCTCATCGTGCGCAGATCGTAGACGTAGAGCTCGTTCCAGGGCGCGACCACGTGGCGGCCCTCGCTCCACGTGCGCTGCTGGGTGCCGCTGACGCTGGTCCAGAGCACGCCGATGCGTCCTGGGCCCACGCTCGCGCAGCCCGACGCCAGGGCGACGGCCGCGACGGCCGCCGCGCGCTTCACGCTCGAAATTCCACTATTCACGGTTCCACCTCCACGATGGACGACGATCCGTCGGCGACGACCTCGGTCACGGTCGACGGCGAAAGCAGCAGGCGCTCCCAGGCGCGCCGCTCCTCGTCGTCGAGCACGAACGGCGATAAAGTGGGTGCGACGCGGTCGGCGGAGAGCGCCGTGCCGCGCGCCCGGGCGCGCAGGGCGTCCGCCCGTCCGCGCGCCAGGCTCACGTCCTCGCGCGCCTGCTGGGCCTTCTGCTCCCAGACCGACGTGTCGGCGATCTGCGCGGCCGTCTCGGGCAAAGTCATGAAGACGCCGCGGATGACCACCGCGTCGAGCGCGACGTGACGCGGCTTTAGTCGCGCGGCGGCCTGCGCGGTGATTTCGCGCTGGGCGGCCAGCACCTGATCGGGATCGATCAGCTCGGTCCACGTGTAGCGCGCCAGCACGCGGCGCACGGCGGAGAACAGCTCGGGACGCACCAGGACCCGGTAATAGTCGGGCCCGACCTCGCGGTGCAGGGCCGCCAACTCGCCGGGCGGCACGTGAAAAGACACCAAGGACGATCCCGCCTCCACCGGCGCGCCGTCGGCCGTCAGCGCGACCAGGTCCTCGTTGCGCTCCTGCTCGCGCAGGTCGTAGAGGCTCACGTAGGACAACGGCGCGACCAGGGACGCGCCTTCCCCAAGAACCTGGTAGCCGCCGCGCGGACCGACCACCGCGGCGCCCTGCCCCGGGTCCACCGACACGCAGCCCGCCGCGGCCAGAGACAGCCCGCCCGCGGCGGCAAGGACCGCGGCGCGCGCCAGACCCGAAGCAGTCATGCGCGTATTCTAACTCTCCTGCGGTCGAAAAGTGTTAGACTCTCGCGCGATGGCCGACAAGAACAAGGCCGCCGCCAAGCCCGCGCCCGCCTACGCCGCCGACCGCGTCAAGCCGGTCACCGTCGCGACCCTTCTCGACATGAAGAGAAAGGGCGTCAAGGTCGCCATGCTGACGGCCTACGATTTCCCGACCGCGCGCATCGCCGAGGAGGCGGGCGTGGACGTGGTCCTGGTCGGAGACTCCGTGGCCATGACCAAGCTCGGCTACGAGAGCACCTTGCCGGTCACCATGGACGAGATGCTGCACCACGTGAAGGCCGTCAAGCGCGGCCTCTCGCGCGCCCTGCTGGTCGCCGACATGCCTTATCTCAGCTACGAACTGGACGCCAAGGAAGCTGCCCGCCATGCCGGACGCTTTCTCAAGGAAGGCGGCGCGCACGCGGTGAAGCTCGAAGGCGGTCTGGACGTGGCCCCCATCGTCAAGGAACTGGTGAAGGTCAACGTCCCGGTCTTCGGCCACGTGGGCCTCACGCCGCAGGCCGTCCACCGCCTGGGCGGCTACCGCGTGCAGGGACGCCGTCCGGAGGACGCCGAGCGCATCGCCACCGAGGCGCGCGTGCTGGAGGGTGCCGGCTGCTGCGCGATCGTGCTGGAGTGCGTGCCGGCGGAGTTGGCGCGCGAGATCACGCGGCGCGTGCAGATTCCCACCATCGGCATCGGCGCGGGGCCGCACTGCGACGGGCAGGTGCTGGTCAGCGACGACATGCTGGGCCTGACCGAGGGCGGCCCCACGAAGTTCGTCAAGCGCTACGCCGATCTGCGCGGCCAGGCGGTCAAGGCTTTCAGCGACTACTGCCGCGAGGTCCGCGACGGCGACTTTCCCGGACCCGAGCACTCGTTTTCAACGCCGTCATGACGTTCTGGGTCGTCGGCGCGTTCCTGCTTCTGGCGGCGTTCCTGGGCGTGTGCTGGTGGGGCTCGGGCCTGGTCATGTATCCCCCGGCCATGTCGCCGATGTGGATTTTCCCCGAACAGTTCGGCCTGCGCTACGAGAAGGTCTCTTTCCAAACGCGCGACGGGCTGGAGCTGAAAGGCTGGTTCATCCCCTCGCCCAACGCCGACCCGCGCACTTTGATCATGTGCCACGGCTGGGGAGACAACAAGGGCGAACTGCTCAAGATGACCTCCTTCTTGAACGAAAAACCCGGGTTCAACCTGCTTTATTTCGATTTCCGCTCTCACGGCGAGAGCGGCGGCAAGTTCACCACGATCGGGGGCCTGGAGATGCAGGACCTGGACGCGGCCGTCGCCTGGCTTAAGGCGAACAAACCAGAACTGGCCCGCCGTGCCGGCGTCTTCGGCCTGTCCATGGGTGCGGCCGTGACCGTGGCCTCCCTGCCCAATCACCCGGACCTGCGCTGCGCGGTGGTCGAAAGCCCGTTCTCCGACTACCGCGGCGTGGTGGAGCGCTGGGCCTGGAACCACCTGCGCGTGCCGCGCTTTCCGCTCATTTCAATAGCCATGCGCCTGCTGCGTCTGCGCGTGGGCGACCCCAAGATCGACGCGTTCAATCCCGTGGACGCCGCGGGGCGCATCGCGCCGCGGCCGCTGTTCGTCATCGGCGGCGCGGAAGACGACCTGATGCCCGAGAGCGACGTGCGCCGCGTCTTCGACGCCGCGCGCGAACCCAAGCAGTTGTGGATCGTGCCGGGCGCGCGCCACGCCAAATGCCGGGAGACGGCCGGCTTGGAATACGACACGCGCGTGGCCGCCTTCTTCGAGAAGCACTTATGAAGAACGTCCCCCTCGTGCGCGGAAAGTCGGGACTGGCGCGGCTGGTCGCGGGCTGGCGCGCGCGCGGCCTGAGCGTGGGCTTCGTGCCCACGATGGGCGCCCTTCACGACGGCCACGCGGCGCTGGTGCGCCGCGCCGCGCGCGAGTGCGACCGCGTGGTCGTCTCCGTCTTCGTCAACCCCCTGCAGTTCGGCCCGAACGAGGACTACGGCCGCTACCCGCGCGCCTTGCCGGCCGACCGGCGCTTGGTCGCCGCGGCCGGCGCGGCCGCGGTGTACGCGCCGACGTCGGAAGAGATGTATCCGAAGGGCTTTCGCACTCACGTCGAGGTCGAGGGCCTGTCGGCCCTCTATTGCGGCGCCTATCGCCCCGGCCATTTCCGCGGCGTGGCGACCGTGGTGCTCAAGCTCTTCAATCAAGTGCGGCCCGACCGCGCCTATTTCGGCGAGAAGGATTTTCAACAGGTCGTTTTGCTGGAAAGAATGACCCGGGACCTGGACGTGCCGGTGCAGATCGTCCGAGTGCCGACCGTGCGCGAGGCCGACGGACTGGCGCGCTCCAGCCGCAACGCCTATCTGAGCCGTGAAGAACGCGCGGCGGCCCCGGCCTTGCGCGCTGCGGTCTTTCATTTGGCGGGGATTTGTGTCTGGTTATGAACCATCCCCTTCGCCCATGACCATCGACCCCGCCGCCCGCCGCGCCCGCATCGCCGCCCAACT
>JAJXVH010000102.1 GCA_021782205.1 bacterium
CGGCGCGCGCGCGCGCGCCGCGCGCGGCGATCAGTTCGCCGACGGCCTGGGCCTGCGCCAGATCCAGGCGTCCGTTGAGAAACGCGCGGCGCGTGAACTCCCCTGGTGCGGCCAGGCGCGCGCCGCACGCGACGGCGGCGTCCACCAAGTCGCGAAGAATCTCGGGAGAGCCGTGAGCGGTGATCTCCAGCAAGTCCTCTCCCGTGGGCGTGTCCGGCGCTTCCCAGAATACGGCGACCACGCGGTCGATGAGTTTTTCCCCGCGCCGGGCCGGGCGCGACACCGCGCGGCGCGCGACGGGAGCGTCCAGCCTCAGCAGTTCTCGCGCGACGCGGCGCGCGCCGGGACCGCTGACGCGGACCACGCCCAGCGCGGCCCGCCCCGGCGCGGTGGCCGGGGCGACGATCGTGTCGGTCATCGCGGGCGCGAGCGCAGGACGATCTTGCGCCACGGGCCCTCGCCTTCGGAGGCGGTGGTCACGTCGGGGTCGGCGGCGAGCGCGCGGTGGATCAGGCGGCGCATCGACGCGTCCATGGGCTCCAGCCGATAGGGGCGGCCGGTGGCGCGCACGGAGTCGGCACCGTTGCGCGCGGCGTCCAAAATGGCGGTCTCGCGCTTCTCCCAGAAAGAGAGCGCGTCGACTTGCAGGGCGACGGGGATCTCCGAGCCGCGGTTGAGCAGGAGCGTGGCGATGATCTGGAGCGCCTCCAGAACACGGCCGTCGCGTTCCACGAGCAGGGGCGCGTCCTGAGACTCGACGACGGCCTTCACGCGCTCCATGGCCGGGTCCCAGGACGCGGAGACCGTGGGCGCGGCGATCGAAGTCAGGCGCAGGAGTTCGGTCAGCAGTTCGACGGCGCGGGCGCAGATCTTCTCGGCCTCTTGCGGCGACGGCATGCGCGGCGCGTCTTCTTTTTCGAGCGGTGGCATGGGCTCCTCCTGGTCAGGTCGCCGGGTTGAGGCGGCTGCGCAAGGACAGCTGCAGCACGGTGCTGACCAGGCTGTTCGTCAGCCAATACAGCACCAGGCCCGACGGGAAATTCAGGAACATGACGGTGAAGATCACGGGCATGAACATCATCATCTGCTGCTGGGCCGGGTCGCCCGCGGGCGGGTTCAGCTTCGACTGCAGGAACATGAGCCCGCCCATCACCAGCGGCAGGACGTAGTAGGGGTCCTTGGCCGACAGGTCGCGGATCCAGAACATCCAGCCCACGCCGTGCAGTTCCCAGGAATTGCGCAACGCGTTGTAGAGCGCCAGGAAGATGGGCATCTGCAGGAGCATGGGCAGACAGCCGCCCAGCGGGTTGGCGCCTTCTTTTTTATAGAGCGCCATCATCTCGCCGTTGAGCTTGCTGGGGTCGTCCTTGTAGCGCTCCTGCAGGCGCGCGATCTGGGGCTGGAGCGTGCGCATGGCGGCGGCGGCCTTGAGGCTCTTGTAGGTCAGCGGCGAGAGGATGAGCTGGAGCAGCATGGTCAGCGCGATGATGGACCAGCCCCAGTTGCCCAGGCGCGCATGCAGCCAGATCAGCGCCGTCAGCATGCCGCGGCCCAGTTGGGCGAAGAAGCCGAAGTCGATGGAGCGTTCAAGTCCCAGGCCGTAGCGCGTCAGCCACGCCTCGCCCTTGGACCCGAGATAGTACGGCACGTCCCAGGTGAAGCTTTCGCCGGGCTTGAGCGTGACGGGCTTGGCGGTCAACGTCAGCGTCGGCGGCGGGCCCGCGGCCTCCACCGGCGCGAACTGGTCCTGATTGGGCAGAAGCGCCGCCAGGAAGTAGCGGTTGTCGACGGCGACCCAGCGGTAGGGGCCGGGGTGCGCGCCGGGCTTGAGCTTCTCGACGCGGCCGTGGAGGCCGCCGGCCTCCGGCGTCAGGCCGATGACGCGGGAGACCTTCGCGTTCTCCTTCTGCTCCGTGGCGATGGTGCCAAGGCCGGGGCCCACGGTCAGCGTCCAGGGACCGACGTCCAGGGCGCGGCGCGTGGGATTGCGCGCCGTCAGGCGCAGACGCGGCAGGACGGTGCCCACTCCGGGCAGGAATTGCTTTTCAATCTGGAGGCCGTCGGCGCGCGCGGCGCTGAACGTGGGCTCGGAGGCCTTTTCGTCGCGTCGAAACGTCAGCTCCGGCCAGGTCGCGAACATCCCGTCGCGCGCGTCGGCCACCAGTTCCACGCGGCCCAGCGGCTCGGACTCCTTCACGCTCGACAGCGCCGCGCCGCGCGGGTCCACGAGCGCCTGCGCGCCGTTCAAGTCCACGGGCAAGGACGCGCTCAGCACGGATGCGGCGTCGCGCGCGTCGGGCGTCGCCGCGCCGGATGCGGGCGCGGACGCGGACGCCGCGCCGGAAGACGCGGCGCCGGAGGCGGCCGTCGCGCCCGCGTAGGCCGCGGACGCCGGATGCGCGGCGGGCGGGTTGACGCGCTTGTCGACGAAGCCGAACCAGCCGGCGTAGACGGCGACGGACAACGCGACGGCAAGCAGGAGGTTTCGGTCCATGGTATCCTTGGTCAGGGAGTCGGCACGGGATCGAGCCCGCCCGGGTGGAAGGGATGGCAGCGCGCGACGCGCCCGACGCTGAGGGCCGTTCCGCGCGCGGCGCCGTGAACGCGGACGGCCTCGCGCGCGTAGTCGGCGCAGCTGGGGTGGAAGCGGCAGGCGCGCGGCAGGAACGGCCGCACGGCGGCCCGATACAGGTCGATGACGGCGATGATGAAGGTCTTCATGCGCGCAGAAGCCCGGCGCGTTTCAGCAGTTCGAGAAAGTCCCGCTCCGCGTCCGCCCGCGACGTCCACGGACAGCCCGGCCGCGGATAGGCGACCACGCTCAGCCCCTCGGCCAACTGCGCCCGGCGCAGCCGGAACGTCTCGCGCAGCAGTCGCTTGAGACGGTTGCGGCGCACGGCGCCGCCCACTTTGGAGCTGACCGACAGGCCCAGACGCGGCGCCCGGTCCGCGGGTCCCGCGCGATGCCATAAGATCAGCCACTTGCCGACCGTCTTCTGGCCTTCTTTGAAGACGGCGCGGAAGTCCGCCCGATCCAGCAGCCTCGCGTCGGGCCCGAAGCCGAGCCCTTCGGTCAAGCCTGCTTGGCCGTGAGGGTGTGGCGGCCCTTGAAGCGGCGGGCCTTCAGGACTTTGCGTCCGCCCGGCGTGGCCATCCGGGCGCGAAAGCCGATCATCTTGGCGCGTTTGCGATTGTGAGGTCGATATGTAGGAAGCATGGTGACGATTATATGAAATTTTCGGGGGCTTTCTCGCCTTGAGACCGAAATCCGCAATCTAGCGCATCTTGGCGCAGGAGATCGCCGGGGTTGCGGCTCTGACAGTTCAGACGCAGCGTCTTCAGCGACGAGACGAAGCCCGGACCGTCGATCTAGGCAGCACGCGGCGAACGTCAAAAACTATTCGGACGTCGGGGCTGCTGTAGGAGACCGGATGATGGATGTCTCAGCCGTCGCGGCGACGGGATTTCGAGGTTTTGATCATTGATTTGGGATTGGAGTTGGGGCCACCGTTTTGTGCCGCCGCACTTCATCCATCCAGAGGTGCTGGGAGCGAATTAGATCGACACCACCTATTGTTCCACCGATGATCGCGGCGTCAGTTTCTGGAGCAAGCTCGGATTTGGACACTCGCTTCGCTTCTTTGGCCCAAAATGATTGGAACTGCGCGACGTTACCGTCGAAATATTGTCTAGAAAATATCGACCACCTCTCTTGAGTTGAGAACTCATGGTCCGTGTTAGTCAGAATATCGGCATCAGCCATCTGATATTCATTCGACTTCGTGTACGCGATTAGATCGACTAAATCCATCCGCGTCTTCATATCCAACGTATCCAACGCCTGTCTATAGTTATGCCTACGAATATCAGATATGACCCATGACTCCACCCTGATATCTTCTGATCTAAGAAGATTGATATAGGCATTTCCTTTTCGACGTCCCACATCATCTCCAGTCGTCCAGCCGCGATTGAATGCGTAGTTGATGAGGCACGTCTGCACCAGAACGATAAACAGCGAAAGTGCAAGCCACCAAAGTCGTTTGACATTGAGAGGGGACTTCAGTGTAGCTCCTTTGTAGTACACATACCCAGCTACAAGGCTCCAACAAAAGCTGTTTAGAATAAAGAGACCTGGGTATTCTTCCGATGGCACCGTAGACGAAGCCGAGAACAGCGGATATAAAGGCAACGAAACGCAGAACCATACGACGTCATGCAGAGTCCGCATGAGTGGGCCATGTTCGACAGCGAACAACATGAAGAACTGAACCAAAGCATGGACGATAAATGTCATGACCGCAACTATCAATGCGCTGAGCAAGATGGGCGCATTCGGATGGAAAGCATTCGGCAATTGCTTTAGGCGGCCCGCGGATTTATTTACCAAAAGCTCTCCCACGGCTCCATGCACTGATAATCGCATTGGGTCATGCATGACCCTGTCGTCGCCATGGCGGCCCGCGCCAGGCCGAACAGAAGCGGCGAAGTGAACAAGACGGCTTGGAGTCTTGAGAACGCGTGTCCGCGGCCCGGATGCGCTTCAGATTTCGTCAAGGCGGGAGAACCCGCGCCGCATCCAACGCGGACGGAACAAACAAGCCGGCTCGATATCCCCTGGGCTGTTCGCACGCGTTTATTGTCCGAACGTTGACGCCCATTATGGCGCTGTTGTTTGATCCGGTCAAGACCTGTTTTTTAATCTGTAGGACCGAATTAGATATGTCCTATATGGCCGAAGTCGTTGGCTCACCGACCATAAATAGTTTCTTATCGGGGGCGAGCGGGAGTTTGATGAACCGCGCTGTGCGACGCGACGAATTCCGGGCAGGCTTCGGCGACGGAGGCCGCTCCTCTAGGAGTCGCTCCCTCTAGTTGCGCCGACTGCGATCCGGGCATTCGCGCGCGCCGTGATGAATCCGTTTGGGGCCATCTCAAGCGCGGCGTTGCAAACATCGTCCCAGGCACCTTTTAATACGCCTCTTGTTAATTAAATGTTTCTGTGATATCTTTTAATTAGATATGAGCCAAAACAGGGATGGCAATGCTCGTGCCGGCCGCTGGCAACGGCAGTCGGGGCCAGAGCCGTATCGCTGCTTCTTCCCGGCACCGCTACCCCCAACCCCGCCGTTGGAGCTGAGCGAATCGCTTCAGGTCGCGCAGGATCGCGCCACCAAGGCTCTCGCACGCCTCGACGGCATGGCGGGGCTCCTGCCCAATCCCGGACTGATCCTTTACACCTACATCCGCAAGGAGGCCGTATTGTCCTCGCAGATCGAAGGGACCCAGTCCTCTTTGTCCGATCTCCTTCTCCATGAGAGCAAGCAAGCCCCTGGCGTCCCCGTGTCGGACGTCAAGGAGGTTTCCAACTACGTCGCCGCCATGGAGCATGGCCTCAAGCGCCTGAAAGACGGCTTCCCTCTGAGCCTGCGGCTCGTCCGCGAGATTCATGCCGTGCTGATGAAGGGCACGCGTGGAGGAGACAAGCATCCCGGAGAGTTTCGGACTTCGCAGAACTGGGTCGGCGGCACGAGGCCAGGCAATGCAATCTATGTTCCTCCTCCGCCTCACCAGGTCTTGCCGGCATTGGGCGCGCTGGAAAAGTTCATCCATGGAGAACCGGTCCAGATGCCCACGCTCATCAAGACGGGCCTGGTCCATGCCCAATTTGAGAGCATCCACCCCTTTCTTGACGGCAATGGCCGCGTTGGACGCCTTCTCATCTCCCTCATGCTTTACACGGAAGGAGCGCTGGCCTATCCGCTCCTGTATCTCAGCCTGTATTTCAAGCAACGCCGAACCCAATACTACGATGCGTTGATGCGCGTCCGCACGGACGGCAAGTGGGAGGAGTGGCTCGCATTTTATCTGGCGGGAGTCGAAGAGGTCGCCCAGGAGGCCAATGCGACCTCCGAGCAACTCGTGAAGATGTTCGCCAAGGATCGACAAAAGATCGCAGCGCTGGGCAAAGCCGCCGCCTCGGCCCAAAAGGTCCACCAGCTTCTTGAGAAGCATTGCTTCGTCTCGCTGGCGTTCGCCAAAAAAAAGCTTGGACTGAGCCTCCCGACCGTCACTCAGGCAATGGCCCGGCTTGAAAAGGCCGGGATCATCAAGGAGATCAGCGGCAAGCGCCGAAAGCAAATCTTCGTTTATCAGTCCTACTGGAAGCTGATCTCTCGGGGAATGGAAGAGACGCGCGACTGACGATGCCTCAAACGTCGTCGGCCGGTCCGCGCGGAAAATGTTATCCTGAAATTATGGACCCGCTTCCCGCCGAGAAATCCATCGACGTTCTTCTAAAGGAAAAAAGACGCTATCCGCCCCCCGCCGCGTTCGTCAAGGCGGCGCGGGTGTCGGGCCCTGCGGCGCGGGCGCGGCTGCAGGCGCGGGGCGCGAAGGCGCCGGAGAAATTCTGGGAAGACGCGGCGCGGGAGCTTTCGTGGGACAAGCCTTGGCGGCGGGTTCTGGAGTGGAAGGTTCCGCACGCGCGCTGGTTTTCGGGCGGCAAGCTCAACGTCGCGGCCAACTGCCTGGACCGTCATCTGGACGGGCCGCGCCGCCATAAGGCGGCGATCATCTGGGAAGGCGAGCCCGGCGAGACGCGCACTTTGACCTATCTCCAGCTCCACCGCGAGGTGTGCCTGTTCGCCTCCGCGCTGAAGGATCTGGGAGTCGCCAAGGGCGACCGCGTGGCGATCTATCTGCCGATGGTGCCGGAGGCGGCGATTGCCATGCTGGCGTGCGCGCGCATCGGCGCCGTGCACGGCGTGGTGTTCGGGGGATTTTCGGCGGAGTCGCTGCGCGACCGCATCAACGACGCGGGCGCCAAGGTCGTGATCACCGCCGACGGCGGCTGGCGCAAGGGGGCCGTGGTGCGCCTCAAGGACGCCGTCGACGAGGCGGTGAAATCCGCGCCGTCGGTGACGGCGGTGGTGGTGCTCAAGCGCACGAACACGGACGTCGCCATCCACGAGGGCCGCGATCATTGGTGGCACCGCCTGACGGCGAAGGCGTCGGCCGACGGACCGGCCGAGCCGCTCGACAGCGAGCATCCGCTGTTTATTTTATACACGTCGGGGAGCACGGGAAAACCGAAAGGAGTCCTGCACACCACGGCGGGGTATCTCGTTCAGACGGCCTGGACGACCAAGAATGTCTTCGATCTGCGCGACACCGACGTGTATTGGTGCACCGCCGACGTGGGCTGGGTGACGGGGCATTCCTACGTGGTCTACGGCCCGCTGGCGTGCGGCGCGACGGTGCTGATGTATGAGGGCGCTCCCATGCAGCCGCGTCCGGACCGCTTTTGGGAGATCGTCGAGCGCCACCGCGTCAGCGTGCTCTACACCGCCCCCACCGCCATCCGCGCGTTCATGAAGGCCGGCGACGAGCATCCGCGCGGGCGGGACCTGTCGAGCCTGCGCCTGCTCGGCACCGTGGGCGAGCCGATCAACCCGGAGGCGTGGCGCTGGTATCGCGACGTGATCGGCGGCGGACGCTGCCCCATCGTCGACACCTGGTGGCAGACGGAGACCGGCGCCATCTTGATCTCCCCCCTGCCCGGGGCCACGCCCGCCAAGCCCGGCTCGGCGACTTTGCCCCTGCCCGGCGTGGACGCGGACGTCGTCGACAAGGCCGGCAAGCCGGTGCCGCCGGGTTCCGGCGGCTACCTGGTGGTGCGCCGTCCATGGCCGGCCATGCTGCGCACCATCTGGGGCGACGACGAGCGCTACCAAGCCCAGTATTGGTCGCAGATCCCGGGGATGTATTTCACCGGCGACGGCGCGCGCAAGGACAAGGACGGTTATTTCTGGATCCTGGGCCGCATCGACGACGTGCTCAACGTCGCCGGGCACCGCCTCTCCACCATGGAAATCGAATCCGCGCTGGTGGGCCACCCCGCGGTGGCCGAGGCCGCCGCGGTCGGGCGTCCGGATGAACTTTTGGGCCAGGCGGTGGCCGCGTTCGTCACGCTCAAGGGCGGACGCCTCCCCTCGCCCGAGTTGAAGGAAGAACTGCGCGAGCACGTGGCCAAGGCCATCGGAGCGATCGCGCGGCCCTCGGAGATCCGTTTCGCCGACGCCCTGCCCAAGACCCGCTCCGGCAAGATCATGCGCCGCCTCCTGCGCGAGGTGGCCGCGGGACGCGCCGTGCAGGGCGACGTGACCACGCTTGAGGACCTGACGGTGCTGGCCGCCTTGCAGAAGGACGAGGAATAGCGATGATCGCGCGTCTGTTCTGCGCGGCGGGACTGGCCGGATCGCTGTGGGCCCAGCTCTCCCCGTCCGATGAATCCTCCGGCGCTCGCCGCGCGCTGACGGCCGCTTTGTTGGCCGCGCTGGGCGCGGTGGCGCTTTCGTGGACGCGCGGCGCGCGCGTTTATCCAGACTCTCTGCCGCCGGAGATCGCGCCGACGCTGGGGGCGGCGCTGGCCGCG
>JAJXVH010000103.1 GCA_021782205.1 bacterium
CGCCGCCGCAGACGACGCGTCCGCGAACGCGGGCGCGGCGTCCAGCGGCGCCAGCCGCGCGTCGAACTGAGCGCCCGCCGACGCCGCCGCGCCGCACAGGATTCCCAACGATAGTAGCAAGCGCATCGAATTCCTCCGCATCGTCTATGACGTTGAAGCATTATAGCCGCGGCCCGCGCCCGTGGCGCAGGGCTTCCGTACCGCAAACGCCTGGTCCGAATGCCCCCGTCGAAACGGGACTTTCGGCCCATGAATCGCGCCGCCGCTCATGTCACCATGAACATGGTAATATGTAATCCTTGAAATTAATTTTTAGAACGCGTCCTTGGGGGAATCGCCGCTTATGAAGAAGCTGACCTCTCTCATCGTGATTTTCACCGTCGCCGCCGCGAATGCGCGCGCTGATCAGAGCGCGCTCTCCGCCTACCTTCCCGCAAGCATGGCCGAGGCGGTGGCCGCGTTCCAACAGCGCGTCTGGCCGCGGCCCCAAACTCCACCCGCAGCGCCCGCCAAGCCGAAAGCCGAGGCCGTGGCCGCGGAGTTCAACCGTCCCGGTGGCTGGAACCCGCCGCAACGTCAATTTCCCCAACCCCGTCCCGAGCCTCGACCTCAACCCAACCCCTGGCGCCCAGAACCGCGGCCCGAACCTCGACCCCAACCGAACCCCTGGCGCCCAGAACCGCGGCCTCAGCCCAATCCCTGGCCGCGTCCCGACCCTCGTCCCCAGCCGAACCCACGTCCCCAGCCCAATCCCTGGCCGCGCCCCAATCCGCGTCCCCAGCCGAACCCACGTCCCCAGCCCAATCCCTGGCCGCGCCCCAATCCGCGTCCCCAGCCGAACCCACGTCCCCAGCCCAACCCCTGGCCGCGCCCCAATCCGCGTCCCCAGCCGAACCCACGTCCCCAGCCGAACCCGCGGCCTCAGCCCAATCCCTGGCCGCGTCCCGACCCTCGTCCCCAGCCGAACCCACGTCCCCAGCCCAATCCCTGGCCGCGCCCCAATCCGCGGCCGAACCCCAGACCCCAGCCGCGTCCGCCGGTGATCATCCGCCCCCAGCCGGGCCGTCCCGGCTCCGGCGGGCGCCTGCCCGTGCCGCCCAAACCGCTTGATCCAGGCCATCGTCTCGATCCCAACCGCGACGGCGGCGGCCGGGGCGTACAGCCGCCGTCCACGCGCGACGGACGGCCGATAGATCAACGGCCCCTGCGCGACGGCAACGGCCGCTTCATCCCTCCGGGCTCGCACTACAACGGCGTGCTCGACGACCGCAACATCGCCGGCCGCATCGGCGACGTCGACCGCGGCTGGAACCGCGACGACCACGGCTACGGTTGGTATGACTGGGACGGCCGCCGCCTGTGCCACCACTACGACCAGTGGGGCTACCACTGGTGGGGCTTCTACGTCGGCAGCGTCTACTTCTGGACGCGCTACTACAACGACGACTACTGGTGGTACGATCCCTACTGGCACCGCTGGTGCTGGCTGGACAATGACCGCTGGTGGTGGCAGAACCCCGACGGCAACGTCTACATCGTCGAAGGTGGCAACTACTACTACTATCGCAACGACGGCGGGACCGTGGTCGTCGTTCCCGATCAGACCCCGCCGCTCACGCCTCCGCCCGGCCCGGCGGCGCCCGCGCAGACGCAGTCGTTCTACAGCGCGGACGGCACCCGGTTTATCACCCTCGACCCCAACACCGGTGCCGCGTATCTCTACGACGCGACCGTCGCCGATGCCTCGGACCCGCGCGCCAAGGGCCGCTTCCTCGCCTCCGGCGTGGACTCGGTTCAGTTCAATTACGCCGACGGCCAGTCGCAGACGCTCCAGCAGATCACGCTGTCGTTCTCCGATGGAATGACGACCGCGTTCATCGACCCCAACGGCGCGCGCGGAGTGTGGCTTGAGGCGAGCGTCGCCACGCTCTACAACCTGGACGATCCGTCCATCGCCGCGGTGACGCTGTCCCAGCAGGCGTCCTCGGTCCAGATGGTGGATCAACCCGGGCAGGATGCTTACGGCGAGCAGGAGCAGATCCTGGAGCAGATCGCGGTCGTTCAGCTCGACGGCAGCACCGCCGACTTCGACCGCGACGGAAACCAGACCTGGGGCCAGTTCCAGCCCTCGGCCTATCGCGAGCCCGCCGGCCAAGTCGAATCGCTGAGACGAAAGGCTCAAAGCTCGGAAGCCTTCCAGGCCCTGCAGAACGCGGCGCCCTAGCCGCGGACGTTCTGAATAAAGCCGCTTCGGCCGACTAAGGCCGGGGCGGCTTTTTATTGACGCCCGCCGGGCGAAGCGCTAGACTGCGGCCATGATCCTCGCTCTCGCCCCCCTCGTCTTTCTCGCCGCGGCCGCCCGCGCCGACAACTCTTTGCTCAAGAACCGCCCGGCGCAAGCCGTCGCCGGCCAAACCGTCGAGTTAAGCCCGCGCGACGGCGATCACTTCAATCAGGACGCCCCCCAAAAATGCGGCGACGACGCGCCTCTGGCTCTGGCGCCCCGCCTCCTGCGCTGCCGTTTCCGCCGGCCCGGGGTCAATCACGTCCTGGTGACGATCTGCGACGACGCGCTGACGTTCTGCCGCCAAGAGCGCTTCGACGTGGACGTGCGGCCAGGCGCGGCACCCGCGTCCGCCGGGTCCGCCTCGCCGCTGGCCGCATCCCCGCGCGGCGGGGCGGCAGCACCTTCCGGCTTCATCGACAACGACCCAAAAGCCGCGTTCGCCGCGGCGCGGCGGCGGCGCGCGCTCGTGCTCGTGGACTTTTACGGCATCTGGTGCCCGCCGTGCAACGACCTGGCGGAATACGCCTATCCCGACCCCGCCTTCAAGGCCGCGTCACGCGGCTGGGTGAAGCTCGCCCTCGACGCCGACGCCCAGACCTCCTTCGCGCTCAAGGACCGCTGGAAGGTCGGCGGCTACCCCACCTTGATCGCGGCCGACGCCGAGGGCCGTGAGATCGGCCGCGTGGTCGGCTTCCTGTCCGGGCCCGCCCTGGCCCGGTTCCTGGATGAATCTCGCGCGCACGCGGCAGAGCCCGTGGACGCGGCCGCGGCCCTGATCGCGCGCGGCGGCCCCGACGCCACGGCCGAGCGCCGTCTGCGCGTCGCGCGCTGGCGCGCGGCGCGCGGAGAATTCGCCGCGGCAGAGAAGTTGCTCGCGCACGACGACTCCGCGCCGGCCCGGCGCGCGCTTCTGGAAATGCGCCGCGAGCGCGCCGCCCGCGAGAACGACGCCGCCGCCGCGGAGCGCTCCTTGAGCGGGCTCATCCAAGCCTTCCCCGCCGACGCCGAGTACGCCGATTGGGTCGAGTCCCTCTGCGAAATCGACACGGCGGCCGTCCGCGGTTTATTGACGCCCCTGCGCGCGTCGGTCGCGCGCTGGAGCGTCGACCCGGCGCTGGGCGCGGCGGGCGAGGACCCCGGCGATTTATTTTATGACGAAGCTTCGGTGCTGTCCGCGCTCGGAGACAAGTCCGCCGCGCGCGAAACGTTCTCGAAAGCCGCCGACGCCTACGCCGCGCAGGCCGCGCGCTCGCCGCTCAAAACTCCGCGCGCCGCCAACTTCGGCCGCGCCGACGCGCTGATGAAGGCGGGACGCCGCAAGGAGGCCAAGGCGCTCTATGAATCCTTGGTGCAGGCCTACCCGTCCGAGTTCACCTTCAACTACGAGTACGCGACCGCCCTGTCCGACGACGGCGACTTCGCCGCCGCCTATCCCTTCGCCGTCGCCGCGGCCAAGGACGGTTACGGCGACAATTGGCTGAGAGCCGTGCGTCTGAAGGCCGAATTGGAGCTCAAGCTGGGCCGTGCCGCCGAGGCCGCCCAGACCGTCGCCCATGCGCTGGCGCAAGCTCCGGAGCCGAAAACCGCGAACGTACGCACCTTCCGCTACCTCGCCGCCCTGCGCAAGCTGCAAAGCCGCCTGGCGGCCGCGCCCGCGAAAGGCTCTTAAACTACATCGGCGGCAGGCCGACCTCGCCGAAGCGGCGCATCAGGTAATCTTGGCGCTGGCCGTAAGGATAGCCACCGCCGCCGTAACCATAGCCGCCGCCGCGCTGGACCTCGCCGTGGTCCTGCGCGGGATGGTCCGTCTCCGGGCCCAAGGCCTCGGGACGATAGGAAGGATCGCGCGACAGCGCCATCGCGCGCAGAGCCGCGGAGACCAGCAGAGGCCGGTCCTTCGACATCAGCATTTTCTCCAGGCGCGACGGCGCGGGCGCGCCGTCGGCCCCCAGGCCTTTGCGCGCGTATTCAGCGAACTTGCCGTTGCGGATCAGAGCCTTGGCCCAGGCCTCCGGCGTGGAGAAATACATCTGCTCATGATTGCTGCCGATGGCGTTGGGGTCCTTGTCCATGATCTTCTCGAGCGCCGGCAACACGTCGGGACCGCCGGCTTTTTCCGCGGCCAGCACGTACGCGTAGAGAATCCCCCACGGATCGTTGTAGCCCTGGATGCCGTGCTTGTCCACGTAGTCGATCATCGCCCGGGACAAGCCCTTCGTGCGCCGTCCGCGCGCGACCAGCGTCGCCCAGGCCTGCGCGGCCTGGTAGCGCGTGACGCGCTCGGCGGAGCGCCTTCCTTTTCCGCCCAGCATCTCGGCCAAAATCTTGAACGTCTCGTCGCTGGGCGCGCCCTCGGCGATGACCTGTAGGGCGGCCATGCGCTCCGAATCCTTCAGCTTCGACCAGCGCTCCTCGCTCTCGAAGTCCGCCTTCAACTCTCCGAGACGGCCCATGCGCGCGTAGAGCGCCGCCAATCCCTCGGGGCTGGCCTTGACCTCTTCCAGGTCCGCCGGATAGCCCACGGAGCCCAGCGCGCGGGCCACGGCGTTGTCGATGTCGCGCTTGTTCTTGCCGGTGAGCTGAGCCGCTCGCGCCTGGGCGCGGCGAACCTCCGCCAGGCCGCCGCGCGTGTACAGCGCGGCCAAGGCGTTGACCAGGGCGTTGTGCAGAGGCACCTGATAGTGGCTGTAGTCGTTGAGGTTGGCCGACAAATTCTCCAGCCGCGCGATGTCCTCCTCGCCGCCGAAGCGCTCGAACAGGAGGGCGGCGGTCATCGCCAGCGCGTTATGGCTGGTGATCGACATCTGCGCGATGTTGGGCTCGTTCCACTTGTGCGGCGCAAACCAGCCGCGCGCTTCCTCCAACTCCGCCTTGGTCGCCAGGCGCGCCCAACCCTCGGCGGCCGCCACGCGAATCGACGTGCCGTCCTGGTCGCGCTCGGCCAGCCGCGACTGGTCGACGAAGCGCATCAGCAAAGCGCGCGTCTTGGCGGCCTCGCTCAATTCATGCGGCGTGGCGGGGTCTGCGGCGGCGGCCTTCGGGGCAGCAGAGGCGGCGGGCGCCTCGGGGGCCGGCTGGCGGACGTCCAGCCACACGTCGAAGCCCTTGCCCCCGCGCGCGGCGGAGCCCACGGCGTAGCCCATGCGCGCGCCGGCGATCGCGTGCAGGCGGCGATAGAGGTCGAGCAGGAGATGGTTGCGCGTCAAGCTGCCGCTGACGTTCATGTTGTCGACGAGCTGCTGGGCCGCCTCGTAGCTGGCCGGCGGGGTGCCGGTGAAATGCGCATCCAGAAATGCCCGGTCGGCCGCGGTCAGCTCCGCGTCGGCGTGCACCAGGACGCGGACGCGCTCCGCGTCGATCGAGCGGACCAGCTCGACCGGCGCCGAAACGCCCGCCTTGTCGGCGCGCTCCTTGGCGAAGGCGATCATCTGCTTGAGCCAACCCTCGCCCGTCTGTCCGGCCGGAACCGCCAGAGCCGCGCCGACGTCCTGCGGCCAGCCCGCCGCCGCGGCCGAAGCCGCCACGGCCTTGATCTCCTCGCGCAGCGCCGGATCGGCCGCCTTGGGGCGGTTGCTCGTCGCGGCGACGACGCGCGCGCCTTCCGGCAGGCTCAGCGCCGTGTCCGGCGCCAGGAACGCGCGCGCCGCGGGGGCTTGCGCCTGCGCCTGCTCCGGCGCCGCGGCGGGTCGCGCCGCGCGCAGAAGCTTGTCGAACAGGCCCTCGGACGGCTCCTCGCCGGAGCCTTCGCCCGCCAGGCGCTCGATGAGGCTGAACAGCTCGGCCGCCACCGACTCGGCGGCCCCCTTCACCGTCGCCCGCTCCACGTCCTTGACCGGCTTGACCTCGGCGGTGAAGGCGACCTTGCCGTCCTTCATCGTGACCTTGATCAGGCCGCCGCGCACGGTCTTGTTGCCCGACGCGGCCTCCCGCAGGATCCAGTTCGCCAGCGGGTCGATGATGTTCTTTTCGATGGCGCCGGTCATCGGACGCGCCCCGTAGAGCGGCGAGTAGCCTTCCTCGGAGAGAAAGTCGATCACGCCGGGGTCGACTTCCAAGTCGGTGTCGTGGCGGTCGGCCAGCAGGCGCTGGAATTCCTTGACCTGGAGCTCCGCGATCTTGCGCATGTCCTGCTGGCGCAGGCGGTTGACGCGGATCCACTTCACCTTCTTGGAGTCGTCGCGCGTGGCGGCCGTCTCGGCGGCGTCGTCGCTGGGGCCGTCGTCCAGCCGGTTGAGGAACTCCGGCCGGAACCGGCCGTGGATGGCCTCGGCCACCTGGCCGTCGATGTCGGCGTCCCACTCCTTCTCGATCTTCGCCGCCGCCGCGTCGGCCGCGGCCTGTCCCGCGCCGCTCTCAAGCGCGGCCTTGCGCGCCGCCTTGATGCGGCGCACGAACTCGGGACCGTCCACCGCGGCCATGCCTGAATTCGAGGTCATCAGGATCACCGTGTTCTTGAAGTCCACGGTGCGGCCCTCGCCGTCGGTCAAGCGCCCGTCGTCGAGCACCTGCAAAAGAAGGTCGAACACTTTCGGATGCGCCTTCTCGACCTCGTCGAAGAGGAGGACCGAGTAGGGCTTCTTGCGCACGGCCTCGGTGAGCTGGCCGCCCTCGCCGTAGCCCACGTAGGACGGCGGCGCGCCGGTCAGGCGCATGGCCGAGTGCTCCTCCATGAACTCCGACATGTCGAAGCGCGTCATCGCCTCGGGGTCGTTGAACAGGAAGCGAGCGAGCTCCTTGGCCAGGTAGGTCTTGCCCACGCCGGTGGGACCCACCAGCAGGAACTTGCCCATGGGCCGGTTCGGGTTGGACAGGCCGGCCTTGTTGCGCCGGATCGCGTCGGCGATGGCGCGGATGGCGCGCTCCTGATTGACCACGCGCCCGCCGACCTCCTCCTCCATCTTAACGTAGCGCGCGGCGTCCTCCTCGGCCAGGTTGAGCTGGCCGGAGCCGATGCCGGTCTTCTGCGCGATCACGCGCTTGACCACGTCGACCGAGACATGTCCGGGGCCGTCGACCACGGCGTCGCGCGACGCGTAGAGCGCCTCGGCTTTCTTGATCAGCTCGACGATGCGGTTGTAGGCCTCCACGGGCAGGGCCAAGGTCGAGGCGATGCCCTTGTCGACCAAAGACTGCCGCGCCTCGTTGGCGGCCACGGCCAAGTCGTTCCACGTCTCGCGGATGTCCAGCGTGATGGCCGCGCGCAGGTTGTCCGGGCGCGAGAGCTCGGCGGCGTCCTGCACGGCCTTGATCGCCTTGTCCGGGTTGTAGTTGGTCTTGTCGAACTGGTCGGCGAGCTTGGCCGAGGACACCAGCGCCTCGTCGGGGATGACCGCGTCGTGGATCTTCTGCAGCCAGCCCTTCATCGCGCGCAGGATGCGAATCGTCTGCGGGACGGTCGGCTCGGCGACCTCGATCTTCTCCAGGCGGCGGCGGAACGCGTCGTCGGACTCGATGAACTTCTTATATTCCGCGTCCGTCGTCGTCGCGATCACCGCGATCTTGCCGTCGCGCAGCGGGCCCTTGAGCACGTTGGCGATCTTCTGGCCGTTGTTGTCCAGGAAGAACTTCTGGATCTCGTCCATCAGCACGATGATCTCGTTGCCGCGGGCCGGGTTGGGGTCGTTGAAGCGCGGCAGGAGGTCCAGCACCGCGTTCAGGACCTTCACCGGCTCATCGGAGGACAGGATCTTGTTGATGTCGAGTTCGACGAGCCAGCGGCCCTTCAAGCGCTGGAACTGCAAAAACTGCTCGCCGTCGTTGGCGCTCGCGTGGTCGGCGTCCTCGATCATCTCGGCCAGGCCCTCGGCCACCGCGGTCTTGCCGGTGCCCGCACCCCCCACCAAAATCACGCTGTTGCGCATGCCGCGCGGAGAGGTCACGATGGGCAGCATGCGTTTGACCTCCTCGCTGCGCGCGACCACGGGCGGGCGCGTCTCGCCGGGACCCTTGGCCACCGGCTTCAGGAATTCCAACAGCAAGCCCGCCATCTTGGGCGGGATCGGCGTGCCGTCCTGCATCTTCGCGTTCTGCACGTAGGACGTCCACTCCGCCTGCACGTCTCGGCGCGGCGTGCGGCGCGCGGCCT
>JAJXVH010000017.1 GCA_021782205.1 bacterium
GAAGCCCAGCCTGATGCAGGACATCAAGAAGGACGTGGAACACGCCGACCGCGACATCAAGAACACCGTCGACCCGGACCGCGTGCGCCACTACACCGGCGAAGTCAAGAGCGTGGACGCGGCGTCGCACACGTTGATCCTGTCTCGTCCCGACGGCAAGACCCGCAGCTTCCCCCTGCCGGAAGGCGTGAAGGTCCTCAAGGGCAAGACCGCCGCGGCGCTGTCCGACGTGGCCGCCGGCACCAAGGTCCGCGTCTCCTACCGCATGGAGAAAGAGAAGGCGACGGTCTCGCAGATCGAACTGAAGTAATTCGCCGCTTCGACGCACCAGGCCCCTTCCCGGTCGCGCCGGGAAGGGGCCTGTCGTCGGCGGGCAAGCCTAACGGTAGTAGTTGCCCTGGTTGTAGATCCAATACGCGTCGAACGGTCGCAGGCGGGGCAGGCGCACGAAGCGGTCGCCGCGCGCGTCGGTCTCCTCGGCCAGGCCGAATTTCAGCTTCGGCTTCTCGTCGGACTTATCGCCGGGCTGCTTGATGACCCCCGTCTCGCGGACTTCGCTCACCACGTTGTCCACCCACTTCAGCGCGACAGCCTTGTCGCCGAATTCCTCCCAGTCGCCGTCGGAGTTGTGCTTGTACATGTCCTTGACGAGGGCGTCGAGCGAGATGCCCATCTTCTTGGCCACGGGATCGGCCAGGCGCGCGAACCATTCCTTGTTGATCTGCAATTGCTCGGCCTGCTCGGTCATGTTGCCGAAGGCGCCGCTGATCATCTGGTGATGGAGAATGATGGCGTTTGGATAGACGTAGGAGTGCGGGGCCAGCGTCGTGATCACCGCGGCCATGCTGGCCGCGAAGGATTTGACGACGACGTGCACCGGAGCCTTGCTGGTTTCGATGGCCTTGACGATCCGGTAGCCCTCCATCACCGAACCGCCGGGGCTGTCGTCGATGACCAGGAAGATCGGCAGCGTCTGATCCTTGTTGTTGAAGTAGTGGATGCGCTCGGTCACGTAGTCCGCCACGCCCATGACGATGGGGCCGTCCAGCGCGATGCGCCGGTCCGAGATCGTCAACACGCCGTTCTGAAACGGCTGAAGAGGATACTCGGGGTCGCGGTTGGCTTGGGTCTTCCACTCTTCCTTCTTCTCGCGCAGTTCCAGATCGGTCTTGATGCCGACGGTCTTCTGCTCCGCGGCGTCGGACTCCACGTGCAGCTTGCGCGACTGCAAGTCCAACTCGCGCATGGCCACGTCGACCTTGAGCTTTTCCGCGTCGGCCTTGATCTCGTCGGACGCGAGCTTCTCGCGGTCGATCTCGTTGAGCAGCTTCAGGCGCTCGCTTTGTTCGCGCAGGGGCTCCGTCGCCTTCTTGAAGCGCGCGTCGACCAAAGACGCTTCCAACTGAAGCCGCTGCAGTTCCATCTCTTGCGGCTCCAACTCCAGATGTTGCTTCTCCTGCGCCGCGCCGTAACTGATGGCGGATTCGTCACGCTCCGTGCTGATCGGGCGCAAGCGCTCCATGAGCTTTTGTTGCTCGATCATGTTACGCGTTGTGATCTTGTCGAGTTCCTGCCGGTCCGGCCCGCCGCACATGGGCCCGCCGAACGGGGACATGCCCATCATATCTGGAAGGCCCGCTGCGCCCACCGGAAGGCCGGAGCCGGCGCTGGGCTGGCCTCCCAGCACAGACGCCGCCGGAACGGCAGTGGACGGCAACACCGGCGCAGACGCCACAGCTGCCCCGCCGTACGGTGCGGGTCCTGTCGTCTGTGCGTAAGCGGCTACAGCCGCGCACAAAAAAATGCCTCCAAAAATCTTCGAGCTCATGTCATTCACCTCGGGCCCCCGAAGGATAGAGCGCACTGCCGCGCGCGTCAAGGGGTCCGAGATTTAATCGCCGAACAAGCGGTCGAAAAGGCCGCGCGCGGCGAAGACGTGCCGCGGCGGATAGGACTGCTCGCAGTGCAGGGCCGAAAGATCGTCGGCCGCCTTTTCCATGCGCCGGCGCTCCAACTCCAACGCCAGGCGCTCGTGCTCGCGCGCGACGTCCAGGCCCCCGCCGCGGATGAACGCGACGATGCGCGAGAGCTCGTCGGCGTCGAACCACACGCCGTGCGGCCGGCACGCGTCCAGAATCACGCCCGAGCAGCCCGCGAAGTTGAAGCGGTTCATCATCTCACCGCACAATGGGCACGGCCGGTAGAGAACCCCGTGCGCGCTGGGATTTCCGCGCGCGGGCGGGGCCAAGGCAGAGCCTTCCCCCATGTAGGCCGACTGAACGGCCCGGTCTTCGCATAGCAGCTTGAAAGACCCCGCGTCCGCCCAGACGCCGCCGCAAGCGCCGCAGGCGGCCAGGTGCGCCGCGCCGAGCGACCGCGTCGAGAGCGTGGCCTTCGTATCGCGGCAGCTTGGACACGGCCGCCCAGCGCCCAAATCAGGCGAGGCCTCCGCGCGGGAACCGCAGCGCGCGCAGCCCGTGGCGCGCGCGTCGACCCAAGCAAAGCACCACGGGCAGCGCGCGGGCTGCAGTTCCGCGCGGCAATACTCGCAGGCCGCCGCACGCGGATCACTGGGCGCGCCGCACGAAGGGCAGCGGTAGACCGCCGCGTCGCTCACGGCCGCTCGACGCCCGTCATTGGGCCGGGCAGACCGGCGCGGCGGAGACCCAGTCCTTGCGGTAGGCGGCGCAGAGGTTCAAGGCTTCCACGGAGGCCGCGGCCCGCGTGGTTTCGACGGCGCTCGAAAAGAGGACCGGCTCCACGGGACTCATGAAGACCTGGGTCTGCCAAGCCCCGTAATCCCCCGTGGGGCACAGCGCGGCGGCGCGGCGCACGACCGAGTATTGGGCATGCGCCTGCCACAGGCCCTCGGGCTGGTCGACCAAGCCCACAAAGCAGTCGGTCGCCTTGACCAGGCACCAGGACTGAACGCTGCAGCCTTGGGGCACGAAAGACTCGGCGCGAAACGCCGCCGCGGCCTGCGGGAAGGAGGCGTCGACGCTCAGGCGCGTCGCGTCCTCCCGAGACTGGGCCGCCGCGACGCTCGCGTCGCGGTAGGCCGAAGCCAAGGAGTCCTCGGCCGAAGCCGGAGCGGCGACCGAAAGAAAAATCGCGGCCAATCCGCAAACGACGCCGCCGGCAAATCCGACCTTCATGCGCGCGCTCATTGCGCCTCCTTTCGACGTCCAGCTTATTCTACCTATTGACGCCGCCGGCGCGGAAAAAATCTGCCCCTCCGGCGCAATCAGCGTCGAGTACGTTTTAGATAAACGGTCGGGAGCATCAACGCCAGGCTGGCCAGCCACAACCATGCGCCGGAAGCCAGATGCACGTCCGCCATGCTTCCGCCTTCCAGGTCGGCCACGCTTTTCTTGATACCCAGACATGTCAGCCCGACCAGAAAAGGTAGCAGTCCCGCCGCGGTCGGTATGGATTGGCCCAGCGGCGAGAGCGTGAACACAATCAGCGCCAGATAGATGAAATTGGCGCTCCAGGCGACGGCCATGATCGGATTGACCGTCCAACTGAGCGGTCCGAAAAGGAGACATTCAAAACCGGACACCTCGCCGTTTTGGGCCGGCGAGTCGGGCACGATCGCCGGAGACAGCACGGCAAGAACATACAGTCCCGCGGAGAGCAGCAGCAGCAGCCGCCACACTTGAATCCGTTTTGGTGCGCCCACGCGTGGAGTATACCCCGGCGGCAGCGCGGCCGCCAGGAGTCCATTTCGAGTCCGTTTCACGTCCAAGACGGCGAGTCCCGACTTTGGCTATGATGTCTTCATGAATATTCTATTGGAATCCGCCCACCTTGGCCCCTTGACCTTGAAAAACCGCGTCGTGATGGCACCGATGACGCGCGCCCGCGCCGGAGCCTCCCGCGTGCCCAACGACCTGATGGCGGAGTATTACGCGCAGCGCGCCGGCGCCGGGCTCATCCTCACCGAGGCGACCGTGGTCAGCGCGCAGGCCGTCGGCTACGCCGACACGCCGGGCATCTGGTCGGCGGAGCAGACGGACGGCTGGAAGAAAATCACCGCCGCGGTCCACCACGCCGGCGGCGTGATCTTCCTTCAGCTCTGGCACGTGGGCCGCATCTCGGACCCCCTGTTCCTGGACGGCGCGCTGCCGGTCGCGCCCAGCGCGATCGCGGCCAAGGGCAACGTCAGCCTGGTTCGTCCGGAGCGTCCGTTCGTCGTGCCGCGCGCGCTGGAGCGCGCGGAAATTCCCGGCATCGTCGCGGACTTCCGCCGCGGCGCCGAAAACGCCCAGCGCGCGGGCTTCGACGGCGTGGAGCTGCACGCCGCCAACGGCTACCTGATCGACCAGTTTCTGCAGAGCTCCACGAACCGCCGCACCGACGATTACGGCGGGCCCGTCGAGAACCGCGCGCGCTTCCTGCTGGAGACGGTGGACGCGGCCGTCTCGATCTGGGGCGCGGACCGCGTCGGCGTCCACCTGGCTCCGCGCGGCGACGCGCACGACATGGGCGACGAAAATCCGAAGGCGACTTTCGGCCACGTCGCCCGCGAACTGGGCCGTCGCAAGCTGGCGTTCATTTTCCTGCGCGAGTCCCAGGGCGAGGGCTATCTGACCCCCCACTTGAAGGAACAATTCGGCGGGACCGTCATCGCCAACCAAGGTCTCGATGAAAAGTTGGCGCAAGCACTCATTCAGGAAAAGAAAGCCGACCTGGCCGCCTTCGGCGTGCCCTACATCTCCAACCCCGACCTGGTGGAGCGCTTGCGCTCCGGCGCGCCGCTGGCCAAGACGAACATGAAGACGATCTACGCCCCCGGCGCCGTCGGCTACACCGACTACCCGGCCCTGGCGCCGCAGACCGCGCCGTCCGCGGAGCGCTGACCGGTTGGCGCCGCGTCACTCGCCGAAGCGGATCATCGCCGCCGGCAGCACCAGCAAGGTCAGCAAAGTGGAGGTGATCAGGCCGCCGATCACGGCGACCGCCAGCGGGCGCTGAAGCTCGGCGCCGGTGCCCCAGCCGGCCGCGAGCGGCAGCAGGCCCAAGGTCGTCACCGACGCCGTCATAAGAATGGGCCGAAGGCGCTTGGAGGCGGCCGTGCGGACCGCTTCCGCGCGCGTCGCGCCGCCGCGGCGCGCCATGTTCGCGTAGTCCACCAGCATGATGCCGTTGCGCACCACGATGCCGACGAGCATCACCGCGCCGATCATCGAGGAGACGTTCAGCGTCTCATTGAAACCATACAGGCTCAGCATGGCGCCGATCGCGGCCAGGGGGATCGTCAGCAGGATCAGGCCGACCTGGCGCAGGGAGCGGAACTCGACCCAGAGGATGACGGCGACCACCAGCACCGAGAGCGCGAAGACCTGGATCATGTTTCCCAGAGCGTGCTGCTCGGTCGCGTACTTACCCGAGAACGCCCAGGAATAGCCCGCGGGCAGGTTCAATTCCCCCAGCGCCTTCGTCAAGTCGGCCGCGACGTCCTTCGTCGGCCGCCCGGAGACGCCGGCGGTGAGCGTGAGCTTGCGGCTCATGTTCTCGTGCAGGACCTGGCTGGGGATGCCGCCGTAGCCCAGCTTGGCGACCTGCTCCAGCGGAACGGAACTTCCACCCGCGGTCTTGAGCGGCAGGCTGCGCAGCGCTTGCAGGTCCAGGTTGGCTCCGGCGGGGTTGAAGCGCAGGACGACGCCGATTTCCTTCTGGACCTCGCGCACCGACGTGGCGGTCAAGCCCAGGGAGTACGCGGCCAGCGCGTCGTGGATGGCGCGCTCGGTGATGCCCAGCCGCCCCGCTTCTTTTTTGTCGATCGTCACTTCCAGCGACGGCACGGGCAAGTCCGACGGCGGACGCACGTCGCTGAGGCCCTTGATCGCGGCCATCTTCGCCAGCAGCTGCCCGGCGCGGGTATGCAGCACCTTCAGATCGGGGCCGAACAGATCGATGCCGATGTCGGCGGGCACGCCGCCCAGGGCGTCGTTGATCTTGTCGGCCAGGGGCATCAGATAGTTCACCTGAACGCTCGGCAGGTCATCGGTCTTGTCCTGCAAGGCCGCGATGAACGCGTCGAGCGCGACCGGGCGCTGGTTCTTCGGCAGGAGCTTGATCATGATGTCGCTGTGGTTGACGTTGTCGGTGTCCTCGGAGCCCGACGCATGACCGGTCCGACGCACCACCGCGATGACGCCAGGCATCCCTTTAAGCCATTCCTCCAGCTTCATGCCCAGACGCCGCGCCTCCGCCAGCGACGTGCCCGGAGGCATGTCGGCGTTCAGCAGGATGGCGCTCTCATCGAGAGGAGGAAGGAAAGCGACCTCCAGCTTTCGATACGCCGCCAACGCCAGCAGCAGCGCCGGCAGCGTCAGGAACAGGACCGTCCGCGGCCGCGCCAAGACCGGCTCCAGGACGCGGGCATACACGGCGTGGAGGCTGCCTTCTTTTTCATGCGCCTCGTGACCGGCAAGCCAGCGATCGGCCAGAGCCGGAATCACCGTCAGCGCCACCACGAGGGACGCCAGAAGCGCGAAGGTGACCGTCCCGCTCACCGGCGCGAAAAGCCGGCCGGCGAAACCCTCGATCAGGAACATCGGCAGGAAGATCCCGATGTTGGTCAGGGTGGAGACGACCACGGGCGCCGCGACCTCGGCCGTCGCGGCGACGATCGTTTCGCGGTGGGCGCGTCCGGCGCGCAGCTCCGGCGTCGAGAGCCAGCGGAAGATGTTCTCCAGAACCACGATCGCGTCGTCGACGATGATGCCCGTGCCGATGGCCAGGCCGCCCAGCGACATGATGTTGATCCCGATGCCGCAGGCGCGCATCAGGACGATCGCGGTGAGCACGGAAAGGGGAATGCTCAGCGTCGCGATCACCGTGGTGCGCAGGTGGCGCAGGAAAAGAGCCAGCACCAGGACCACGAACACGGCGCCGATCCAGACGCTTTCCTTGACGCTCGCAATCGAGTCGTTGACGAGAAGGGCTTGGTCGTAGTAGTTTTCGATCTTGTCGCCGCCAGGCAGACTCTTGCGGAAGTCCGCGATCTCCGCGCCGACCTCCGCGGCGACCGCGCCGGTGTCGAAGTTCGGCTGTTTGAGGACGTTGATCAGCACGGCGGGCGTGCCGGCGTCCGACGTGTCGCCGCGCTCGTATTGAAGTCCCTTCTCGACCGTGGCGATGTCCTGGACGCGCACCGGGATTCCGCTCTTGACGGCGATGACCACGCCGCCGATCTCACCCGCGTCGCGGAACTGGCCGTTGGTGTGAATGACCAGTTCTTGCGCGTAAGCGTTGACCACGCCCGGGCTGGCCAGGATGTTGTTTTCGGCCAGAGCGGCGCTCACATCGGCGAGGGTCAGATCGTACTTGAGCATCAACTGCGTGCTGGGCCGTACCGCATACTCCGCGACCTTGCCGCCCATCACCAGAACCTTATAGACGCCGGGCAGGCGCTGAAGGCGCGGCTTGAGGCCGTACAGCGCCAGGTCGCGCATCGCGACCTGGTCGCCGGGACCGCTCAGGCTGTAGCCTTCGATCATGGCCAGCGCGGCGGTCAGGTTCTCGACGGTCGAGTTCGCGTCGGGCGGAAGCTGACCCTGGGCGGCGGAGAGCGCCTGGAGGAGCAGTTGGCGCGCCAAGACCATGTCCGTGCCCCACGCGAACTCGACCGAGACCATGGAGATGCCGGTCGCCGACGTGGAACGCACCTTGTTCACGCCGAGCACGCCCGAGGCCGCGCTCTCCAGCGGCAAAGTCACCTGGCGCTCCATTTCCAGCGAGGAGAAGCTCGGCACCTCGGTGATGACGTTGAGGATCGGGAAGTCGAGCGGAGGAAACAGGTCCACCTTCATCGAGCGGTACGTCAGCAGCCCGGCCAGGACGATCGCTCCCGCGACCCAGGCGACGAGTACACGGGAGGCCAGCACGCGCGCCAGCATTTTCTGGAAAGATTCCACCGTCAGTCCCCCGCCGTCGCTTTGAAATCCGGATACAGCGCGCCGATCGCGCCGATCGTGACCACGCGGTCGCCGGCCTTGAGGCCCGACACGATCTCGATGGAATCGGCCGATTCGTCGCCCGTCGCGACGGGCGTCGGGACGTACGCGGCCTTGCCGTCCGCGCCCGCGTCGGCGCGCACCACGAGCGTGCGGCCGTCGCGCACCAGCACGGAGCTTTTCGGTACGGTGAGCGCGCGCCGCTTCACGGCGACGACGATGCTGGCCGTGACAAATTCATTCGGCGCGGCGTGCACGCCGTCCGTCGGCTCAAGCCAAGCCAGCGCCTGGCCGGTCTCCGCGCTGGCGCGCGTCAGGACGCGGGTCACACGGCAGGAGATCGGAGCTTGGCCTGAGGCGAAAGCCGTCGCGTTCTGGCCGGCATGGACGCTCTTGGCGTCGCCGGCCTCGATGTTGACCGCGAGGCGGCCGTCTTTGAGCGCAATGCCGTACGCCGGCGCGCGCACCGGTATGTCGGCCAGGGCCGCCGTCGCGAGGGTCGGGGCATCGGTCAGCGGGGGCGCCACGAACGCCCCGCTCTTCCCGCATGCGGCCAGCGCCGCGCAAAGCGCCGGCGCCGCCAGGCGTCTATTCATAGCTCACCGTGTCCCGCCCCAGGGCGTTTTCAATGCGGGCCAGGTCCAGCAGATACTCGTAGTAGTCCTCGCGCTCGGTGATCATCGCGTCCAGCCACGTGTTCCAAGCGTCGACGGCCTCCAGCACGCCGGTCGCGCCGCGTCGATAAAGCCGCGTCTGCACCTCGGCCGCGCTCCGAGTCTCGGACAGAAGCGCCGTCATGCGCGACTCGTCGGCCAGAGCCGCCTCGGCCCTGAGCCTCAGTCCCGACAGGTTGGCCGCCAGCTTCTGGCGCTCGATCTCCCGGTTGGCGCGCGCCAGCGCCGCGTCGCGTTCGTTCTGCGCCACCCGCGCGCTGATGCCTCCCCAGTCCCACAGCGGCAGGCTCAGCGACAGCGAGGCGTTGTAGCCCCAGCCCAGCGGACTGCCGTAGGCATTGGCGGGATAATTGGCCGACGGATACAAATTGAACAGCCCGCTGTTGCCCATGTAGCCGTAATCGAATCCGGCTCTCACGTCCGGGTATCTCTCCCGGCGCGCGGCGCGCGCACCGGATTCGGCCGCGGCAATCCGCTCCTGGAGCGCGAGCAGACGCGGATTATCGCCGGCGGCCGTCCGTTCGTCCGGCGTCGGCGGCATCGCCGGCGGCGCGGCCCTCAGCGGCCGCAAAGACAGTGAGTCTCCGTTCTTGAGCCCCAGCATCAGCGCCAAGGTTTCCTTATCCTCGTCCGTCTGGGCGGCGACGAAGTCGCGGCGGCGCGCCAGGGCGCTCAGCGAGGCTCGAATTTTGACCGCGTCGAAGGGCGGCAGGCGGCCGACGCTGTATTTGGGGATCATCGTCTCGCGCACGTTCTCAAGACGAGCCTCGATCTCGGTTAAGCGCGCGGCCTCATCAAGACCGCGCAGGATGGAGAAATACAGCGTCTTGATCTCCAGCGCAACGTCTTGCTGGTTGGCGGCCTGCAGGGCGCTCTCCGCGCGGAAGTCCGCCTCTTTCTGGCGCGCGCGCTCCCACTGCGGCGAGAAAGGCGAGAGGTCCTGCGTCAGGCGCAGGGCCGCTTCGTTGTTGTCGACGACCTGAATGACGGGATTGTTGGACTGCTGGAAGAGCCCCACGGCCGACAACTGCGGCAAGAGGCCTGCGCGCGCCTCCTGGACGGCCGCACGCGCACGGGCTTCTTTTATGAGACCGGACTTCGCCTGAGCCGAAAGCGACTGGGCGCGGCGCAGGCAATCGCCCAACGACAACTCATCGGCGCGAACGGATCCCGCCAAACCCAGCCACAACGCCAGCAACCAAATCATGCTGTCACTCGTATTTCAGCGCCGACTCCCGTCGACCGCCTTCAAACGAACGATCTTTCCGCCCACGGGGTCCACGAACGCGTCGAACGTCGCACCGTCGGCCATCTTCAATCGAAACAAGGCAAGTTCGCCGTCGCGGCCATGCCGCAGTTCGCCCTCCCCCATCTCGCAGGCAACGCTCTTCTTGAGGACGGCCTCCGCGCGGTCGAGAATTTTCTCGTCGGACTCCTGCCGCGCCGATTCGACCGCGTCCTTAACGACGGCGCCCGTCTCCGCGTCGACCCAGACCTCTCGCGTCTTGTCGCCGTCCTTCAGGTCGAACGACCAAATATGTTTGCCATCTTCCGTTTCCAACTCAGAGCCGATGATGCGCGCGTTCGCATGAAGCGCGCGCGCGGCCTGCGTCGCGCGATCTTGAGTGATCGTCGCCGGCGAAGGGTCCGCCGCCGCCGAAACCGCCAAAGCCAGCATCGAAACCATCATGGTCCGGATCATCGTTTTCTCCCTGCGTGCCGTCCTCAGGATTGTAGCAGGACCTACCGGGCCGAACATTGCGCGCGCATTACACCTTCGTCGCACGCGCGGGCAGGCGCAGGCGGACACGCGCGCCCCCGCCGGAACCGGACTCGGCCTCGACGCGGCCGCCGTGCGCCAGCGCGATGGCGCGCACCAGGCTCAGGCCCAGACCCAAGCCTTTTTGGCCGCGCGCGCCCGCGCCGCGATAAAGCCTGTCCCAAACCCGCGGCAGTTCCTCCGCGGAAATTCCGGGTCCGTCGTCCTCGACGCTGAGCACGACTTCGCCCCCCTGGCGCGCCGCCGAAGCGCGCACGCGTCCGCCGGGCGGAGTATATTTCACGGCATTGTCCAGCAGGTTAGCCAACGCCTGGCGCAGGCGCACGCGGTCGCCGTCGAGCGTCAGCCCCGGTTCGGCCGCGGTCTCCAAGACCAGGCCCTTGGCCTCGGCCGCGTCGCGATAGAGGTCCGCGGCGTCCTCGATCAGCCGCGCCGCGTCCGTCTCGACGCGGCGCAGCCGCAAAGTCCCCGTCTCGGCTTCGGACATATCCATCAACGCGTCGAGCAGGGCGATGATACGATCGGACTCCTCCACGCCTTCGGCCAGCGCCTCGCGCGCGGCCGCCGCGCCGCCTTCGCGCAGGGCCAGTTCCGCCGATGCGCGCAGACGCGTCAGCGGCGTGCGCAGTTCGTGCGCGGCCTCATCCAACGCCCCTTTCATGCCGCGCACCAGGGCGGCCACCTGATCGAGCATGCGGTTGAACGCCGCGCCCAACTCGTCGAGTTCGTCGCCGTCGCCGCTGGGCCGCACGCGAGAGTCCAATTCACCCGCTTCGATGGCATGGATGGCGTCCAGCAGAGCGCGCAGGGGCCGCAAGGCGCGCGCGGTGAGAAGAACGCCGCCTAAAGCCGCCAAACCGGCCGTGGGCAGAATGATCGCCGCGGCGATCCAGCGCAGGCGCTCCACCACGTCCTCGCGTTCGTCCACACTCAGTCCGGCCTGGAGCGTCGACCCATCGGGTTGACGCTGGGAGGCGACTTCCAGCGGCGAATCATCCCCGCTCAGCGGCACCCGTCCCCACGCGATCGTACCGGACGTCGGCGCCGAGGGTAGCCGGGAAAAATCCGGCGCAAGCCCCGCCGGAATGTCCGCCCAGCGCGCGGCGCCGTCCGGCCCCAACGCGCGAACCACTAAAGGAAGCCGCCGCGGCAAGGGCTCGCGACGCACCGCGTCCAGGCCGCCGCGCGCGTCCGCGGCGCGCAGGGCGTCCAACTCGGCCAGTATGGCGGCATGGTCGCGCGCCCGCAGCGACGAGGACAGCAACGCGGCGGACAGTGCCAGCACGGCAAGGCCGCCTATGATAAAAAATCCCGTGTACCAGAGCGCCAGCCGCGGACCCAGCCCGCGCCACGCCCGCCGGGAGCTAGGCGTCGAGGACATAGCCCACGCCGCGGATCGTGCGGATCGACTTCGCGCCGAACGGCTTGTCGACCTTGTCACGCAGGCGGCAGACCAGCACGTCGACGACGTTGGTCTGCGGGTCGAAGTCGTAGCCCCAGACGTTTTCCAGGATCATCGCCTTGGACACCGGTCGCCCCGCGTGGCTTATCAAGAAGCGCAGCAGCGCGAACTCGCGCGCCTGAAGAACAACCTCCCGCTCGCCGCGCCGCGCCGCGTGCGCCGCCAGGTCCAACGTGAGTCCCCCCGCGCGCAGCCGCGGATTCTCAATTTCGCCGGTCGAACGGCGGATCAGCGCGTTCACGCGCGCCAGCAGTTCCGAAAACGAAAACGGCTTTGCCAGGTAGTCGTCGCCGCCGGCGCGCAACCCGCGCACGCGCTCGTCGACCGAACGCTTGGCGCTGAGGATGATCACCGGCAGACGCACGCCGCGCTCGCGCAGGCGCTCGATCAGGCTCAGGCCGTCCAGGCCCGGCAGCATCACGTCGACAACCGCCGCCGCGTAGCCTCCGCCCGCCGCGCGCTCAAGTCCTTCCAGGCCATCCGCCGCGACCTCCACAGAAAATCCAGCGTGCGTCAGCCCCTTGGCGACCTGCGCGGCAATGCGCGCGTCGTCTTCGACGATCAATATTTTCATGGCGTCGACCTGCCGCGATTATAACGCTTTCGGGCCGTCCGAGATTGACCGCGCTCTATTGATAACATAAAATCATTATCATGGATCCGCGCCTGGCCTTCCTGCTCGCTCTCGCGTTCGCGGCCTCCATGGCGGGAGGCCTGATTCCCGCCGCGTCCGGACTGCTGGAGCGCCTGGGCGCCGCGCGCGTGCTGTCGTTTCGCTCCGGCGTTCTGATCGCCGTGGCGCTGACCGACGTCTTACCCGACGGCTGGCGTCTTTCTCCCGCGCCGTTTTCCGCGGCCGTCGCGGCCGCGTTGGGCCTGGGCTTCCTGCTGCACCGCGGCCACGGTCACGCGGGCCACGAACTGACCCATCCTCACGTTCACGAAGACGACACCGTCCACCGGCCCTCCGCCGTCGCGGCGCTTTTCGCCCACTCGCTGGTCGACGGCGTGAACTTGGGCGCGGCGGCCTTCCTGGGCGGCACGGCCCTGCTGGTGATCGGCGCGGCCACGAGTCTGCACAAAATCGCCGACGGCTTCACCGTCTCAAGCCTGTTCGAGTTGAAAGGCCGCCCCACCGGGCGCGCGCTGGCCCTGCTGGTCCTGGTCTCGCTGGCCACGCCGGTCGGCGCCGTTTTGGCGCGCGCGGGCGCGCTGGACCTGGGCCCGACGCTGGCCGCGGCCATGCTGGGCTTCGCGGGCGGCTCCTTCCTGTTCGTCGGCGCCGCATCGGCCGCGCCCTTCCTGCGCCAGCGTGACCGCGGCACGGCACTGGCCTTCGGCGGCGGCGTCCTGGCGCTGCTGCTGCTGCGCGGCCTGGCGCCTTAGCCGGCCGCGGGCGGCGCCCCGCCCTGCGCGGCCAGCAGTTCGTTGAGCAGGCCGGAGCGCTGGGGCACCAGGAAGATGTCCGCCGAGCCGTCCAGCGCGCGCTGGATTTCCAGGACCTCGAACATCGCTTCCAGGATGTCGGGCTGGGAGCCGATGGATTTAAGCGCGTCGCCCACGATCTTCGGGCGCAGGGCCGCGGCCTCGGCGAAGGCGACGGCGGCGGTGCGTTGGGCGGTGCTGGCGATGATGTTGACCTGGTTGTCGCCGTCCTGCTTGATCGACGAGGTGACCTGGCGCAGCCGATTGACGACTTTCTCCTCGATCTGCTTGATCATGTTCGGATCGCGGAAGTGGACCTTGCGGATGTAGACCGAGCCCAGTTTATAGCCCCACTCGTGGCTTTTCGGCGAGACTTCCTCGCGCACCGCGTGGCTCATCGCGTGGCGGTTGCCCAGCATGTCGGCCAGCTTCATGTTGGACAGCGCGCGCACGGTGGCGTTGCTGACGTTGGCCGCCAAAGAGCCGCGCGGGTCCGCGTTCTTGAACTTGTAGGCGACCGGGTCCGAGATGAACATCTCATACCAGATGCCGATGCCCATGGGCGCGCCTTCCTCCGAGTTGACCGGCTCGCTGCGGCGGTAGACCTGGTCCATGCGCATGTCGAGCGTGTAGCACGCGCCGATCCAGTTGACGATCAGCGCCGCCGGGCCCAGCTCCATCCAGAGCACGTGGATGCCCGGATCCTTGATGACGCCCAGCACGTTGCCGAACAGCACGTAGACGTTCGCGGTGCCTTCCTGAACGATCGTGTAGAAGCCGAAGAACCGCATCACTCCGAACAAGACCGGCACGCCGACCAGGAAGGAGAAGAAGCTCGCCATCGCCGACAGCAGGAACGGGTCGAGGCTGGACATGTCAGCGATCCTCCCACGAGCGCGTCTCAAGGATGTATTTCTTGGCCCGCGCGAACAGCCCCAGATGCACGTTGCGCAGGTAGCCGATCAGCGCCTTCTCGCCGCCGATCGCCTTCAGGTCCGACAGCTGCTTGGCCAGCGCGGTCAAAGGCTCGACCTCGGCCTGCGCTTTCAGCGTTTCGATCTCCACGGCGCGGCGCGACTGCACGATCTTCTGGTCCGCGGAGGCCTGGGCCAGGCTGATGGCGGAGAAAACCTCGTTGTGCGCGGTGTTGATGGCGGCCAGCGCCGCCTCCACGTCCTCGGGCGGGTCGATGCCGGTGATCAACGACGCGTCCAGCGCCACGCCGTAGCGCGCGATCGAGGACTTGCAGTCCCGGTCCATCTCCTCGTTGAGCACGCGCATGTTCTTGCGGATGTCGTTGATCGAGATGCCGCTGACGTCGCTGAGGCCCGTGGCCAGGCCGGGGGCGGCGGCCTCGCCGGCAGGCAAGGGCGGCGCCTCGAACGTGGCGATGCGTTCGCGCAGGACGGAGACGAAGTAGCCCATGACGTGCGTGATCGGGCGTTTGATGCCGAAGAGGTAGGCGTAGAGGTTGCGCTCCGAGACGCGGTAGCGGATCTGGCCGGTCAGGCCGGTGTTGAGCTGGTCCTTGGTCACCGCTTCCAGGACGGTGCCGCCGGAGTTGGCCTCCGCGGACTCCGGGTCGTAGGCGATGTTGACGCTCTGTGTCGCCACCGAAACCTTGTAGACGCGCTCCCACGGCCACTTGAAATACGGGCCGCCGGGCGGAATCACGCGCAGCTGCGGGTAGGTGTAGCGCTCGTGCTCGTCGGGCGTGAGCGTGCCGGCCATGTCCGGGTCGTCAAGCGTGGTCTTGCCCTCGATGCGCACCGCGCGGCCCAGGCTGGTCTTGACCGCGCGCTCGTTCTGGTCCACCGTGAACAGACCGGCGACCAGATAATTAAGAAGGAACCACGCCACAAACCCCACGAACGCGCCGAAAACGATGCTCATGCAGAAATCCTCGCTCGCCGCCGCTGCCTTCGCGCGGCCTGCGGGAGTTTAGCCTGGGCAATCCGGGGCCGTCAAGGCCTGGCGTTCAACCGTATTTGTACTTCACGCCCATTCCGCCGCCGGGCCACTCGCAGTTGATGTTGTCGGAAGGACAGAGCATGCGGCAGGCGCCGCACTCGATGCAGTTCTCGTAGTTGACCACCACTTTCTTATGGTCGGCCTCCCACTCGTAGACCTTCGCCGGGCAGACGGTGGTGCAGGGGCGGCCTTGGCACTCGGAGACGCAGGGCGCGTCGGCACCGGACTTCTTGAGCAGGATGTGCGCGTCGGGAGACTTCTTCCACTCCAGGTGGCCCAGCTTGGACTCGACGGAGTCCGTGATCTTGATGTCTTTAATGTCCATTAAATCGCCACCTTCCGCAGCGGGAACAGGTCCTTGGCCACGCGCAGGAAGCCGCGCTCGCGCACCATGCCGATGGCTTTCTTCAGGTGATCCCTTTTGGGCACGCCGTCGGCCGAGAAGCGCAGCTGGGCCAGCTCGCAGGCCAGCTTCGGATAGAACTCCAGGAAGCCCGGGGAGTTCTCCACGTGCTCCTCCAGGTCCATGATGTCCTCCATGTCGGAGAGGACGTAGGAGGCTTCCAGCTTGGTTTTGTAAGCCGACAGGGTCGCCGCGGAAAAATCTCCCTTGATCTTCGCCTCGATCACCGTCTCGCCGGCGAGCTTGCCCGCCGTCATCGCCAGGTTCGATCCCTCGCGATACGCGGGATTCGTCATCTGCGCGGCGTCGCCCGCGACCAGGAAGCCGTCGGCGGCCAGCGGCGGCATGGACTTGTAGCCGCCCTCCGGGATCAGATGCGAGGAATACTCCAGAGTTTTTCCGCCGGAGATCAGCTTCTTGATCAACGGATGGGCCTTCACGTACTCCAGATGATCGGACGGGCGCAGGCCTTTTTTCTGATAGTCGGAGAGCTTGCAGCCCACGCCCAGCGCCAGCGATTCCTTGTTGGTGTAGATGAACGCGTAGCCGAGCATGCCCAAGGAGACGTCGCCGAACATCTCCATCGTGGCACCCTCGCCGGGGTTCAACTGAAAGCGGTCCTCGATCACGCCCGGCGGCAGGGCGATGACTTCCTTGGCGCCCAGGGCGACTTCCTTGGACTTAAGCTCGTCGATGAAGCCCGCCTTCTGCGCGATGATCGAGTTGACGCCGTCGCAGGCGATCACCACGCGCGCGGTCAACTCGTCGCCGTCGGACGTCTTGATGCCCGTGATCTTGCCCGCGGCGTCCTTGACCACGTCGCGGACCATCACGCCGCAGAACACCTCGGCGCCGGCCGCCTCGGCCTGCTTCGCATACCACTGGTCGAAATGCACGCGGATGATCGTGTAGCAGTTCGGGATGCCTTCCAGAAACTTCTGCGACTTGTAGCCGACCGTCACGTAGGAGTCCGTGGTCGTAATGCAGGTCTTCTGCTCCACGATGGGACGCTCCACCGGCGCGTCGGCGGCCTTCCAGAAATCGGGTACGATCTCGTGCAACATCTTGGAGTAGAGCACCGCGCCCTGCACGTTCTTGGCGCCTGGATATTCGCCGCGCTCCAGCACGACCACTTTCAGCCCCGCGCGGGCCATCGTGATCGCCGCGGACAATCCCGCGGGTCCGGCGCCGACCACGATCGCGTCGTAGGAGGGTTCTTCAGCCATAGCGTGGGGCGCGACCGCGCCCGGTCAGGACCCCGCCGATTTGGCGACGGCGTCCTGGACGGTCTTAAGCAGTTCCTCGGGCTTGAACGGCTTGGTCATGAAGCCCACGACCTGCGGAAATTTCTGGAAGAGAGTGCGCGAGGGCTCCAGCGCGGTGAGCACGATGATGGGCATATTCTTGGTCGATTCTTCGGCTGCGATCTTGACCTGGAGAGAATAGCCGTCGATGCCCGGAAGCATCACGTCGAGCAAGAGCAGGTCGGGCTTCACCTTCGCGATTTCGTCCCAGGCCTGGCGGCCGCTGTCGCAGGTGTGCACCTCGAAGCCGCCCTTCTCCAAAGTGAACTTGACGAGACCCAGCATCTCGGGTTCGTCGTCGACGACGAGTATTCTGTTGCCCATGTTTGCCTGCAGGCAGGTTATCAATAACATTGCCGGGGATTCAAGGAGGTTGACGCTCCGTCCGCGCGGCCGGCACGTCGATAAAATTTAGGATAATGCGCGCGATGCCGACGACCCGCTATCACCGTAGCAACCTCGCCGTCGTCGCCCTGGGGATATCGGCGTTCGTGGTTTTCCACGGCAGCCTCGCGCTCGCTTCTCTGCATCGCCTGTCGCCCAACACCGTCGATCTCTCCCTGTTCAGCCAGGCGCTCTGGTCGCTCGACTCGGGACACGCCCCATTGTCGACGATCCACGCGACGGCCGCGCCGGTCAACGTGCTGGGCGAGCATTTCATGCCCATTCTCTATCTCTTTGAGGTCTTCTTCCATTTCTGGCCGCGCCCGCAAACCCTCGTCTTACTGCACGTCCTCGGCCTGGGATTGGGCGCCGTGCCGCTGTTCGCCGTACTCGAGAAGATCATCGGCGAGGAAGGCGCCGTTTATCTGACTTTGGCCTATCTGGCCAGCCCCGTTCTGGCGTTCTCCGCCAGCGATATGTTCGTCCCGGAATCGTTCTCGGCCGGACTGTTCATCGCGGCGGTCTGGGCCTTACGCGAAGGCCGCCGCACGGCCTACGCCACCCTGCTCGTACTGGCCCTCTGTTGCCGGGAGACCGGCGGCCTGGTCGCGGCCTTCCTCGGCCTGCTGACGGCGGCCGAAACGGAACATCGGCGCGAGGGGCTCCTGACCGCCGCCTTCGGCTTCGCCTGGTTCTTTGCCTGCATCCTCTGGGTTCAGCCTCGCCTGGGCTTCAACAATCCTCTTGGCCCCCTCGGCCTGCTTGCCTCCGACCAAATCACGACGCCCGCGTTCGTCCTCTCTCACCTCATGATCGAAGCGCCCGCGCTCTTCCTCGGTCTTTTCACGCCCGCGAAGTCCCTCTACATTTTCAAGCTGCTGCTGCCGTCCGGATTCCTGCCGCTGCTCAGGCCCGCCTGGCTGCTGCCGGCCGTCCCGCTGCTGGCCCTGGTGCTAATCGTCGCGAAGCGGAATCTTCTACTGGACAACCTCCCGTGGTACATTATTCCGGCCTACCCGTTCTTCTTCGTCGCGGCCGCGCACGCGGCGAATTCGAATCAACGGCTTCGCCGCTACGGACCGCGCTGGGCCCTCGGCTGCGCGCTGTCCTCCTATTTGCTGTTCAGCCCGCGGTTGGTCGTCGCCTATTGCGCCTCGATGCTTGAACCCGTGGAGCGCAGCCGCGCGTCGTTGATACGTCAAGCCGCGGCTCTGGTGCCGCCGAACGCGTCGGTCAGCGCCTTCGATCGAGCCTTGCCCCTGCTCTACACTCGTGACTTCGAATTTTTTTATCCGCGGCGCTGGGATCGCGCGCAATACGTTCTCGTCGACTTGAGCCAATATCGCCCCTCTTCAAGCGACACCCCGGAGGCCGCGCTCCTCTCCACGGGCTACCGCCCGCTGTACTCGCGCAGCGGGATATTCCTTTTTCAAAAGACGGAGCGCTGACGTGTGCGGCGTGGCGGGCGTCTTGTCGCTCGGACGCCCCCTCGACGAGCACGACGGCGAGGACGCGCGCCGCATGGGCGGCTTGCTGGCGCATCGAGGCCCGGACGGCCGCGGCCTATTTCAGGACGCGCGCTGCGCCCTGGCACACCGCCGCCTGAAGATCTTGGACATGTCCGAGCGGGGCGCCCAGCCGATGTCCAATCCCGCGAAGACGGTCTGGCTGTCCTACAACGGCGAGGTCACCAACTTCCGAGAACTGGCCGCACGATTCCGTCTGGACGGGCTTTCCTCGCGCTCCGACACCGAGGTTCTCCTGCGCCTCTACGAACGCTTGGGCATCGATTTCGTCCGGCACCTGAACGGGATGTTCGCGTTCTGCCTCTACGACGTCAGGTCGGCCAAGGCCTACATCGTGCGCGACTTCTTCGGCCTGCGGCCGATGTTCTACATGCGCAAGCCCGGCCGACTTTACTGCGGCTCGGAGATTAAGTCCTTCTTGTCCCTGCCCACATTCTCTGGACGGCTCGACCGAGAAGCGTTACACCACTTCTTCTCCCTGGCCTACATCCCCGGACGCGCCACCCCGTTCGAAGAAATCCGCGAACTGGACAGCGGCCACCTTCTGGAGGTGGATATGGCGGCCGGCACCGTCTCGGAGCGCGAATACTACACGTTGCGCTACGCTCCGGACGCCGCCTGCGCCGAGCAGGAAACGGCGCGCCGCGTGCTCGACGCGCTTCAATCCTCCGTTCATCGCAGCCTGGACGCCGACGCCCCGATCGGCCTCACCCTCTCGGGCGGCGTCGACACCAGCACCATCCTGGCGCTCGCCCGCGAGCAGGCCCCCGACCGAGAGTTGCACACGTTTTCAATCCGCATGGACGAGGCGAGTTTCGACGAGACGCGTTACCAGCGGATCATGACGGATTTCGCGCGCCCCATTCACCATGAAGTGCTTGTCACCCCGGCGAAGGTTCTCGAGCAATTGGTGCGCCACGTCGCCTTTCTCGACGAACCTAACGGCGACGGCGCCGCCATACCGATGTTCCTTCTGGCCCAAGAGGCCCGCCGCCACGTCAAGGGGCTGGTTTCGGGCGAAGGCGGCGACGAGGTCTTCAACGCCTACGAGACCCACCGCGCCTACCGCGCGCGCGAGTTCTATCGAAACTGGACGCCCCTCCCACTGCGTCGCGCTCTCGCCGCGGCCGCCGAGGCCCTCCCCGTGTCCCACCGCAAGCTCAGTTTCGACTTCGTGGCCAAGCGCTTCACCCGCGGCGCGGAGATGAGCCCCGCGCGGGCTCATTTTTTTTGGAGGCATGCCCTTTCGGAAGAAGAAAAACGCGAGCTTCTGCCCGGAGGCGGCCCCTGGATCGAGACGGCCGCTCTCTTCGAACGCGCATTCGACTCCCTCGATTTCGAGGACCCTCTCAGCCGTCTGTCTTGGATCGATATGCGCTACTACTTCGTCGGCGACCTGCTGGTCAAGAACGACCGCATGACGATGGCGCACGGAGTGGAAAGCCGCTACCCGTTCATGGATCGGGAACTCGTCGAGCTCGCCAGCCGAATACCGACGACGCTCAAGATCCGTGGCCTGGAAGGCCGCTACATCCATAAGCTCGCCATGAAGGGACGGCTGCCCGATAAGATCTGGCGGCGAAAGAATATGGGCCTGGAGATGCCGCATTCCCTCTGGTTCCTGGGCCCGCTGCGAAAAACAGCCGAGCACTATTTTTCAAAACGCAACATCGAAAAGACGGGCATTCTCAGCCATGCGGCGGTCGACGCGCTGTGGCGACAGCACCTGAGCGGCGCGCGCGACAACGGCCGACCGCTCTGGTGCATCCTGATCTTCTTGATTTGGTTCGATCTCTTCGTCTATGACCGCAACTACCGCCAGTATCTTTGACCCGGCGTTACGGGCATGCGTTGCCGGTCAAACCTGGGCGCGCTTGGCGACGGCGTCCTGGACGGCCTTAAGCGGTTCCTCGGGCTTAAACGGCTTGGTCATGAAGCCGACGACCTAGAAGCCGCCCTTCTCCAAAGTGAACTTGACGAGACCCAGCATCTCGGGCTGGTCGTCGACGACGAGCATTCTCGCGCACTCGGCGACGCCGGTTATGCTAGCGTGGAAGGCGATGAGCTCCGCGATTCTGGTGGCGGCCGTGATGCTTCTGGCCACGACCGTGCGCTCCGCCTTCGGCTTCGGCGAAGCGCTGATCGCCGTTCCGCTGCTGGCCCTGGCCATGCCGGTCGCGACCGCCGCCCCACTCGCGGTGCTCGCCTCGATCACCGTCGCGGCCATCATCCTCATACAAGACTGGCGCGAAGTCCATTTTCACAGCGCGGGCCGCCTGCTGCTTTGGACCTTGCTCGGCATCCCCTTCGGCCTGCTTCTCTTAAAATTGTTTCCCGAGCGCGCCGCCAAGGGATTGCTCGCGGGGACGATTCTTTTCTTTAGCGCGCGTTCTTTTCGTTCGAGCGGGAATTTCTCGCTTCGCGACGACCGCCGTCTATGGCTTTTCGGGCTGGCGGCGGGAGTCCTCGGCGGCGCGTACGGAATCAATGGCCCCCCGCTGGCCGTCTACGGTTCCCTGCGCGGCTGGTCGCGCAAAACTTTTCGGGCGACACTGCAAGGCTACTTTCTTCCGGCCAGTCTAGCGGGAATGTTCGGATTCTGGTGCGCCGGTTTATGGACGGCGCGCGTCGATTATTTTTATCTCCGGTCCCTGCCTGAGATCATCGCGGGTGTCGCGCTCGGAGGCGCCATCAACCGCCGCCTAGAAGCGGAGCGATTCCGGCGCGCGGTCCAATTGGGATTGGGCCTGATCGGACTTCTTCTGCTGATCCAAGCCGCCTTCGGGCCCGCGAAAGGCTGAGCCACCGCGGCGTCAGGAGCCGGCGGCCTTGGCCAGGACATCCTGCACGGTCTTGAGCAGATCCGAGGGCATGAACGGCTTGGTCATGAAACCCACGACCTGGGGAAACTTCTGGAACAAGGCCCGCGCGGACTCGAGCGCGGTGAGAAGAATGACGGGGATACTCTTCGTCGACTCGTCTTGGGACATCCGCGTCTGCAGTGAGTAGCCGTCGATGCCGGGGAGCATCACGTCGAGCAGGAGCAGATCGGGCTTAAACGCCGCGATCTCGTCCCACGCGCGGCGGCCGCTGTCGCAGGTATGCACCTCGAAGCCGCCCTTTTCGAGCGTGTGCTTGACGAGGCCCAAAATATCCGGCTCGTCGTCGATGATCAGGATCTTAGCGGCCATGATTCTCCTCGCGCTTGAAAAACTCCAGCGGCGGCTCCTCGCCCTGCTTGCGCAGGCGCTCGTAAAAACGGGGCATCGCCCCGACCGGGCGCAGCGCTCCCTCAAGGCCCTGCGCGCCGCGCTTGAGATCCAGCGTGAACAGGTCCGCCATCGACACGGTTTCCAGCTCCATGCCGGTGACTTCCGAAATCTGCAGCACGCGGCGCGTGCCGTCGGAAAGACGACTCATCATCACGACGAAGTCCAGCGCCGAAACGATGTTCTGCCGAATCGCCTTCAGTGGCATGTCGATGCCCGCTTGAAGCACCAAAGTCTCCAGCCGCGCCAGCGCCTCGCGCGGCGAATTCGCGTGGAGGGTGGACATCATGCCGTCCTGGCCCACGTTCATCGCCTGGAGCATGTCCGCGGCTTCCGGCCCTCGCGTCTCGCCGACGATCACGCGGTCCGGGCGCATGCGCAAGGTGTTGACCACCAGCTCGCGCAAGGTCACGTCGGGCAGGCCGGCGGAGTCCCGCAGTCGCGTGCGAAGGTAGAGCACGTGCGGCTGGGGCAAGGATAATTCCGGAGTGTCCTCCAGCACCAGGATGCGCTCCGTGTCCGGCACACGCGCGCATAACGCGGAGAGCAACGTCGTCTTACCGGAGCTGGTGCCGCCGACGACCAGCACGTTGAGCCGCCGCTGCACGCAGTAGTCCAGGAATCCAGCCGCCGCCTTGGTCAAGGTGACCCCGCCGGCCAATTCTTCCAGTTTAGGGCGACGCGCCGGTCGGCGCCGAACGCTGATCGTCAAACCGCGCGTCAGCGGAGGGGCAATCACGTGTACGCGCGAGCCGTCCAAAGCGCTGAGGTCCGCGTAAGGCCGTCTCGGGCCGAATTCCTCGGGCGCGCCCACGATCACGCGCAAAAACGACAGCGCGTCCTCCGCCGTGGGATTGAGCGCCAGCCGCTCCAAGCGCGCGCCCGCGCGCTCCACATAGACCGCCCCGTCGTGGTTGACCAGAAGCTCCACGACGGCCGGATCCCTGAACGCCTCGGCCAGCTTGTCTATCTCCGGCACGGCCGCATCGTATCAAATCGACGCGCCGCCATGACCGGCCGAACGATGCCGCCCGCCGCTGGGCTTACGCCGCCAGCGGCTTGCGCGCGCGCGCGACGGTCTCGCCGATCTCGGAGAGGTTCTCGACGACGGTGATGCCGGCCGCGCGCAGGGCGGCGATCTTGGAGGCGTGCGTGCCCGCGCCGCCCTCGACGATGGCGCCCGCGTGGCCCATGCGCCGGCCTTCCGGCGCGGCCTTGCCCGCGATGAAGCCGAAGACGGGCTTGGTCATTTTCTCTTTAAAGAAGCGCGCCGCTTCTTCTTCCGCGGAGCCGCCGATCTCGCCGATCATCACGACGGCCTCGGTCGCGGGGTCCGCCTCGAACTTGGCCAGGATGTCGGTGAAGCTGGAGCCGTTGATCGGATCGCCGCCGATGCCCACGACCGTGGACTGCCCCAAGCCGCGCTTGGTGAGCTGGTCGACGGCCTCGTAGGTCAGCGTGCCCGAGCGCGAGACGACGCCGATGGGACCCGGCTTGTGGATGAAGGCGGGCATGATGCCGGCCTTGCACTGGCCGGGCGTGATCACGCCGGGGCAGTTCGGACCGATGAGCGTCAACTCGCGTCCGGCGCGCTCGGCCTGCTGGATGTAGCGCTTGACGCGCGCCATGTCCAGGACCGGGATGCCCTCGGTGATGCAGATGATCACGGAGCAGCCCGCGTCGACGGCCTCCATGATGGAATCGGCCGCGAACGGGGCGGGCACGAAGATCAGGGAGACGAACGCGCCGGTATTGCGCACCGCGTCGTGGACGGTGTTGAACACCGGCCGGTCCAGGTGCGTCTGGCCGCCGCGGCCGGGCGTGACGCCGGCGACGATCTGCGTGCCGTAGGCGATGCACTGCTGGGCGTGGAAGCTACCGGCCGAGCCGGTGAAGCCCTGCACGACGATCTTCGAGTCCTTGTCGAGAATGATGGCCATGTTATTTCGCGGCCTCCACCGCTTTCTTCGCCGCGTCCCAAAGCTCGTCGGCCTGGATCAGGGGAATGCCCGACTTGCGCAGGATGTCCTTGCCGGCCTCCACGTTCGTGCCCTGCAGGCGCACGACCAGCGGCACCTTCAGCTTGATCTTCTTGAGCGCGCCGACCACGCCGGCCGCGATCATGTCGCACTTGACGATGCCGCCGAAGATGTTGATCAGGACCGCCTTGACCTTCTTGTCCTTGAGGATGATCTTGAGCGCCTTGGTCACGCGCTCCTCGTTGGCCGTGCCGCCGACGTCCAGGAAGTTCGCGGGGCTGCCGCCGGCCAGCGCGATGGTGTCCATCGTTCCCATCGCCAGGCCCGCGCCGTTGACCATGCAGCCGATGCTGCCGTCGAGTCCCACGTAGGAGATGTCCGCGGCCTTGGCCTCGGTCTCCAGCGCCGTGGCCTCATGATCCTTCATCTTGGCGAGGATCGGCTGGCGGAACAGCGCGTTGTCGTCGGTGATCACCTTGGCGTCGAGGGCCATGACGCCCTTCGGCGTGAGAATGAGCGGATTGATCTCCAGCATCGACGCGTCCAGGTCGATGAAGGCCTTGACCAGCGCCTTGGCGGTCTTGGCGAACTCGCCGACGCGGTCGTTGGGCACGTTCAGCGCGAACGCCAGCCGCCGCGCCGCGAAGTCGCGCAGGCCGACGACGGGGTCGACGGTCATGCGGATGAGCGCCTCGGGCTTCTCGGCGGCCAAAGTCTCGATCTCCATGCCGCCCTGCGCGGAGGCGATGATGGCGGGAGCCGCGGCCTTGCGGTCCATGACCACGGAGAAATACAGCTCGCGCTCGATCTTCACGCCGCCTTCGATCAAAAGCTCCTGGACCTTGATCGCCTGGCCGTGGGTCTGATGCGTGACCAGGTCCATGCCGATCATCGCCTTGGCCAGCGCCGCGGCCTCTTTGGGCGTCTTGGCCAGCTTGATGCCCCCGGCCTTGCCCCGTCCGCCGGCCAGCACCTGGGCCTTCAGCACCCACGGCGCCTTGCCCGCACGCTTGAGCGCCGCCGACAACTGAGCCGTCTTGGCGATCACGCCGCCGTTGGGCGGCACCGCCACCCCGCGCTCCTTCAATATCGCTTTCGCCTCATGCTCCAGCAGCTTCATGATATCTCCTTTCCGGGAGGGTCAGTCCTTGACATGTTGATATTCCGCCCAGTCAACATGTCAAGGACTGACCCTCGCTTTTTCTATGCGACGGTCCAGGTCTCGGGGCCTTTGAGCAGTTTTTGGAGGTCGGCGGGCTTTTCGGCTTGCGCGCGGGCGACCTGTTCCGACATCAGGGCGTCCAGGGTGGGACGCTCGACGGAGCGGAAGACGCCCTGCACCACGGGCTCCCCCATGTGCGCGAGAGCGTAGGCCTGCTGGGCCGGGGCTTTTTCGTCGTGGACCAGCAGGTCGGCCGGCGGGGCCGCGGGATCGAACGAGACGACTTCCAGGTCGAAGCCCTTCTGACGCAGGCCCTTATCCTTGTTCTTGCCGAAGATCATCGGCTTGCCTTGAACCAGCTTAAGATTCTTCTCGTCGCGCACTTCCTTGGCCGTGACCGCGTCCCAGGCGCCGTCGTTGAAGACGATGCAGTTCTGAAAGATTTCGATGAAGGCCGAGCCTTTGTGACGCGCGGCCTGGCCCAGCACGTCGGACAGGAACGGCAGGTCGGTGTCCACCGCGCGCGCCACGAACGTCGCCTCGCTGGCCAACGCCAGAGCCAGCGGATTGATCGGGGTGTCGATGGTGCCCATCGGCGAGGACTTGGTCTTCTTGCCGATCTCCGACGTGGGAGAATACTGACCCTTGGTCAGGCCGTAGATCCGGTTGTTGAACAGCAGAATCTTCAAGTCGGCGTTGCGGCGCAGGGCGTGGATCAAGTGGTTGCCGCCGATGGACAGGCCGTCGCCGTCGCCGGTGACCACCCAGACCTGGAGCTCCGGACGCGCGCACTTGATCGCGGTCGCGAACGTCGGCGCGCGGCCGTGGATCGAGTGGAAGCCGTACGTATTCATGTAGTAGGGGAACCGCGAGGAACAGCCGATGCCCGAGATGAACACCGTGTTCTCGCGCTTGACGCCCAGCGTGGGCATCAGCTTCTGCACCGTCGCCAAAATGGCGAAATCGCCGCAACCGGGGCACCAGCGCACCATCTGGTCGGACTTGAAGTCCTTGGCCGTCAGCATGGGGCCCGACGCCGGCAAAGTCTCGAGCTCGTCCTGGATATCGGCCATGTTATTTGCCTCCCTTCAGCAGCGACTCGACGCCGGCCTCGATCTCGGACACCTTGAACGGCTGGCCCTTGATCTTATTGAGTCCCGTCGCCGGGATCAGGAATTTCGCGCGCAGGACCTTCAGCAACTGGCCCATGTTGAGCTCCGGCACCAGCACGTGCTCGAAGCTCGCCAGAATGTCGCCCAGGTCCGGCGGCAGGGGATTGAGGTGGCGCAGGTGGATCGCGGAGACGCTCTTGCCGGCCTTCTGCAAGTTCTGCACGGCCGCGGTGATCGCGCCGTAGGTCCCACCCCAACCGACGAGCAAGACCTTGCCCTTCTTATCGCCCAGAATCTCCGTGGGCGGAATCTCCTGCGAGATTTTGGCGACCTTCGCGGCGCGCAGTCGCACCATGCGCTCGTGGTTGTCGGGATCGTAGGACACGTTGCCGGTCACGTCCTGCTTCTCGATGCCGCCGATGCGGTGCTCATAGCCCTTCATTCCAGGGGTCGCCCACGGACGCGCCATGGTCTCCGGATCGCGCTTGTAAGGCTTGAAGTCGGCCAGCGTGGGAACGGGCACACGGCCGAACGCCGTCAGCTTTTCCGCGTCAGGAATCATCCAGGGCTCGGAACCGTTGGCCAGGTAGCCGTCGGTCAGCAGCATCACCGGCGTCATGTATTTGACGGCCAGGCGGCAGGCCTCGTAAGCCATGTAGAAACAGTCGCCGGGCGTCGCCGCGGCCAGAACCGGGACCGGGCACTCGCCGTTGCGGCCATAGAGCGCCTGGAGCAGATCGGCCTGCTCGGTCTTCGTCGGCAGGCCGGTGGAGGGGCCGCCGCGCTGGACGTTGAGAATCACGAGCGGCAGTTCGGTCATCACCGCCAGGCCGATCGCCTCGCCCTTCAGGGCGATGCCGGGGCCCGACGAGGTGGTCGTCGCCAGCATGCCCGCAAACGCCGCGCCCACGGCCGAGCCGATGGCCGCGATTTCGTCCTCGGCTTGGAAGGTCTTCACGCCGAAGTTCTTGTGCTTGGAAAGCTCGTGCAGGACGTCGGAGGCCGGCGTGATCGGATAGGAGCCGAGCCACAACGGTATGCCCGAACGCGAGGACGCCGCGACGAAGCCGAGCGCGGTGGCTTCATTGCCCGTGATGTTGCGGTAGAGGCCGGGCTTGATCGGCGCCTTGCGCACGCGGAAGTGGTGTCCAAAGAGCTCCGCGGTCTCGGCGTAGGCGTTTCCGGCGTGAAGCGCGCGGCGGTTGGCCTCGACGAACTTGGGGTTCTTCTTGAACTTCTCCTCGATCCACTTCAACGTGGATTCCATCGGGCGATCATAGAGCCAATACGTCATGCCCAGCGCGAAGAAGTTCTTGCACCGCTCGGTCTCCGTCGCGGTCAGGCCCATGCCTTCCAGCGCGTTGCGCGTCAAGCGGCCAAGCTCCACCGCGATCACGCGCCAGTCCGACAGCGCGCCGTCTTCCAGAGGATTCTTCTCGTAGCCGGCCTTGGTCAGGTTCGCCTGGCCGAAGGTGTCCTTGTTGATCAGCAGGATGCCGCCCTTCTTCACATCCTTGATGTTCGCCTTGAGCGCGGCGGGGTTCATCGCGACCAAAACGTCTGGCGCATCGCCGGGAGTCAGCACCTGGCGCGAGGAGAATTGGATCTGGAAGCCCGACACGCCCGCGATCGTGCCCACGGGGGCCCGAATCTCGGCCGGGTAGTCGGGAAAGGTCGACAGATCGTTTCCGGCAAAAGCGGTCGTCGTGGTGAACTGCATGCCCGTCAGCTGAATTCCGTCGCCGGAGTCTCCGGCGAAGCGGATCACGGCGGATTCGATCTCTTCGATCGGAACGGCGGCGGGTTTGACCGACGCGACGGTTTCGCTCATGAAATTTCTCCCGAGGTCTGCGGCAGACATCCGCCGCTTGCGCTATTCTACCGCCGGACGCCACCTCGATTCAATTGATTTCGGTCAACGAATCGCGCGGGCCGAGCACATGATGAAGATTATGGAAGGTCGCAGGATGCCGCGGCCAACAATTCGGCGAAGCCGCGCCGGACGCCGGCGAGAGACGTAGCGGCTTCTTGACCGGCGCCCGCCGTCGCGCGCGACGCGCGCCCACCGCCACGCGAAGGAAGAGCGGCCCGCCCGCTGCGCGCGTGTCGCGTCGACGGTGCCAACCGGAAGAAGCGCATCGCCCAGCGCTTCATGCGCGCCGCTTCCAAATTCAGGGCGGGGGCCTCCGATGCGGAAGAAAACGCTGGCGAGGCGGCGGCCGTCGGCTCGGAACCCGATGAGGAAGCGGCGTCCATCGCAGCCTCCATGGGCGCCTGCTCCGCAGACCGCGCGGCGGAAGCGGCGGCCGAGGGCAATGGGACGAAAGCTCGGCCGCGCATCGGACCAACGCGATCGGAGCGCCGCGCGCCGGATCGATCGTAAGGCGGTTCGCCCCCCTGAGGGCCGCGGTCCGTCGCCGCCGCGCGGCCCATGCTCAGCAGCACGGGATAGGCGCCTTCCTCGGCCCCCGCGAACACGGCAAGAGGCGCGCAGACGGCCAAGGGCAGCAAAAGCCGAACGATCACGTCCATATCTTAGCGGCGCTTGCGCGGACTCGGCAGGGGCGGTAGGGGAAGGCAAGCCTCGGCAGGAGACCCGTCTGCGGCGGGCCGAGAGTCCCCCGTCCGCCTGGGACCGAAAGCCGTCAGGCGGCCGGCGTACGCGTGTCGAACTGCATCGTCGTCGCGCCACAATCGATGATGTCGCCTTCCTTAAGCACGATCGAACCGGAGATTTTTGAGCCGTTGACGATCGGATAGCCGTCGGTCACCGCGACGAGAACGAAGCCTTCCGGCTTGCGATGGATCGACGCGGCCACCTCCGGCGCCGAGCCGAACAAACCGGTACCTTTGATCGGGATGTGTACGCGGTCGGACTTGCCGATGTAGGTGGAATTGCCCTTGAGCTCGTACTCGGGCTCTCCGACCACGCCTTTGAGCACGCGCAACCAGCCGGTTTTCTGCTTGTCGCCGCCGCTCGCGGCGGCGGTCGACGCGGCGATGATTTCGGACTGCTTAGCCGCCCCGATCATCACCGTCGCGTCCGACGAAGGCGGCGGAGGCGGGCCGGGCGGGGTCGCCGCTTCGATGACGAACACGAGCGCGTGCTTGGCGATGCCCACCACGTCATTGTTCTTCAGGTCGGCGGTCTTGACGCGCTTCTCGTTAAGGTAGGTCCCGTTGGTCGAATCCAAATCCTCGATGAAGTAAGCGTCGCCGCGCTTGCCGATGCGGCAGTGATGGCCGGAGATGGCGGGGTTGTCGATGACCACATCGTTGTCGGGCTTGCGCCCCACGCGGATCTCGTCCTTGTCGACCGCGATTTCCTTAATCACCGCGGCGTTGAACTTTAAAAGCAGCTTCGGCATCTCGTTCTCCTTAACCGGATCATCGCGGGAACAAACGCGAGACCAACCCCTTGACTCCGCCGGCCCCGTTCTCGGACACGCGCGCGGCCACGATCGTCACGTTGTCCACGCCCCCGGCTGCGCGCGCCTTGGCTATGAGGGCGTCGACGACCACCTTCGGCACCGGCGCGGCTGCAAGGACGCGCGCCACCTCCGCGTCCGGCACCATTTTCGACAAACCATCCGTCGCGAGCAGTATAAGGTCTCCGGGAAGCAGCGAATGCTCGGAGACGTCCACCTGCACGTCCGCCTCCGCGCCCAGCGCCCGCGTCAGGATGTTCTGGAGGTTCGAGCGCGCGGCCTCGTCGGCCGTGATCTGTCCGCGGCGCACCTGCTCGGCGACCAAGGAATGGTCCTGCGTCAGCGCGGTCAAATCGCCGCGGCGCCAAAGATACAGTCGGCTGTCGCCCACGTGGGCGACGGTCAACGAATCCGCGTCCATATAGGCGGCGACCACGGTCGTGCCCATGCCCGCGTCCTTCGGGAACTGCCGGCCTTTTTCATAAATCAGATTGTTCGCGTGCTTGACGAAAAATTCCAACCGCCGCCCCCTCGGCGACAGACCCGGGGAGACTCCGTCCGGCGGCTGCAGCTTCGCGCCTTGGCGCGCGAAATCAAGAATGGTTTTCGTCGCCAACTCGGCGGCGACCTCGCCGGAATTATGGCCGCCCATGCCGTCGGCGACGATCAACAGGCCGAGATCCTGGTCGTAGACGAAATTATCCTCGTTGTTGGCGCGCACGCAACCCGGGTCGGTCGCTCCAGCGATCTCGACCGCGCCGCGCGCGCCCGTCACGCGGCCTCCTTCGGCGGAGGCGGCGGAGGCGGCGCGCCACCGCCGATGCCGGAGCGCGCACCCAACTCGATGCGCATGCCTCCCGTTTCGGGCGCCGGAGGTTCGACGAAAGTCGACTCGGCGACGGACACGGCCGGCACGGGCATGGTGATCGTTTTATCCGAGAACGCCGACCCGGCGATCGGCTCGACGGCCACCGTCTCCGCGGTCGATTCCGCGACCGGCGCCGCGGCGGATTCCTCCGGGGCCGGGACGGCCTCCGGCTCGACGGCCGCCTCCGACGTCGGCACGGCCTCGGCTTCCAGCTCCGGCACGACTTCCTCGGGCGCCAGCTCCGCCTCGACGGCGAGCTCGGTCTCGGCCGTGGCCTCGGACACCGGCTCCGTCTCCGCGACAGACGGCCCCTCTTGCGCGGCAAGGGCGCCCGGCTCTGCCGCCACGCTCTCCACGGCGACCTCGGCCAGCGGTGCCGACGACGGTTCGGCGGCGGCGGGAGCGGCGGCCGCGACCGGAACGGCCGGCATCGGCGAGGTGCGCTCCTCCGTGCGCTCCGGCGGCGGCACGAATTGCGGCGGGCGGCGCTCCTCGTTGGGCGCCGCGGGCAGGATCGTCTCAAGCGCCCCGGCCTTCATTCCGGCCAGCGCCGAGCGCAGGGCCGTGGCCAGGTCCGCGCCGCGCTGGTAGCGCTGCGCGGGATTCTTGGCCAGCCCCTTGTCGATGATCGTCTTAAGCTCCGGCGGCAGATCGTCGCGCACGGTGCGGATGTCGGGATGAGGATCGTTGGCGATCTGAAAGAGCAACGTGCCGATGCCGTCGCCGCCCTTGAACGGCTTCTCGCCGGTGAGCAGTTCGAACAGCGCGACGGTCAAGGAGAACAGGTCGGAGCGGCCGTCGACCTTGCGCCCGGCGACCTGCTCGGGGCTCATGTAGGACGGCGTGCCCATCACCGTGCCGCTGGCGGTCTTCGACGAGGCGGTGATGCGCGCGATGCCGAAGTCGGCCACGCGGATGCCTCCGTCCTTGAGCAGCATCACGTTGGCGGGCTTGATGTCCCGGTGCACGATGCCCTGGCGGTGCGCGTAGTCGAGCGCGTCGGCGACGATCGCGACGTACTCGAGCGTCTTGTCGACGGGCAGAAGCGCGTTCTTGACGGTGTAGCGCGTCAGGTCGTGGCCGTCGAGAAGCTCCATCGCGATATAGGCGACGTCGTTCTCTTCGCCGGCGTCGAAGATGCGCACGATGTTGGGATGGTTGAGCGTGCCCGCCGACTCCGCCTCGCGAAAGAAACGCTCCTTGACTTCCTTTGAAGAGGCCCCGCCGTCGCCTTCCTCCAGCATCATCGTCTTGATGGCGACCTGACGGTTGATCTTCGGATCGCGGCCCAGATAGACCACGCCCATCGCGCCGCGGCCCAGCTCCTTGTCAATCTCGTAGCGGCCGAGCGTGGGCTTGGCGCCGCCCACAGAGGTCAGGAGCGCCGTGGCGTCCTTGCGGCCGCCCACGCCGCCGAACACCGCGCCGTCCGAGGCGGCCTTCAAGGTCTCGATCTTCTTGGCCGCGTCCTTGTATCCGGCGTCCTCGGCCACGATGTGGCCCAGCACGGAGGCGGACTTCGAGAACATCCGCTTGCGCTCGAAATCGAGCGCCAGATTGTAGAGGAGCTCCTTCATCGCTTCATCGAGCGGGCACAGGCGGAATTTTTCGAAGGCGAGATCGAGCATGCCCTGTCCTTGGAAAGAAAGGCCGAGCATCTTATTGGTCTCGATGGCCGAGGCTTCGACCAGTTCCTTGCCGCGCTCGGCGAGAAGGAACTGACGCGAAACAATGACCAGGTAGCCGGCCAGAAGCAGGGACAGCGCATAGGCGATCTGGACCCACTGCCCGAGCACGAAGTAGTAGGTCCCCGCGCCGATCACTCCAACCGAGATCAGCAGGCTGGCGACCAGGCCCCAAAAAGCGCGCAGCCGCGGGAGGATCAGGGTCAGGAAAAGCCCGATGACGGCCAGCATACCCCACTCCGCTTGCGGCGCCCACGCGGGCTGAGTCAAGAAGCGGGAGTGGATGACGTTCTCCGCCGCGTGGGCGAAAATCTCGACGTCGGCCATGCGCCCGCCCAGCGGCATCGGCCGCTCGTTGCCCACGCCGCTGGCGGTCGGGCCGATGATGACAAGCTTGTCCTTGAAGTAATCCGCGGACAGCGTGCCGCCCAGGACCTGCTGGAAGGAGACGCGCTTGATCGTGCGCGCCCCCGGCGGACCGAGGAAGGTGATCGGCATCATGCCGTCGGCGTCCAGCGGCACGCTCAAGCGTCCGGCGGTCAACACTCCGGGCTTAAGCTTGATCTGGGCTGGAGTCGCGCCGGCATAAGCCATCGCCAGACGCAGCGCGAAAGACGGATACAGCAGGCCGTCATGCAGCACCAACGGGGCGTCGCGGCGTAGCACGCCGTCCGACTCCGTATACATATCGGCGTGCGCCAAGCCCTCGGCCGATTCCGCGTAAACGGTCAAGGGCGCGACCGCCTTGTCCTCCACCGGAAAGCTCCCCGCGGGCACGGACGCGCGCACCCCTGAGCTGGACACCTGCGGCGGCAGCGCGTTGGGCTTGTCTCGCGTCGGGTTGGCGACGAAGAATAGCGGAAGAATGACGTCGTTCGAGGCTCGAATCGAAGCCACAAGGCGGCCGTCCGAATTGAGAGCGGCGTCGGAGGAGGAGAACTCCACGTCGAAGTCCGTGCCGCGCTTCTGGAAAATTCGCCGCCCCGCGACCAGCGCGTCGAAGCGCTCCCGCAGGCGCTGGATCTCGGCGCGCCCGGTGTCGCGCTCGGCCTCGGAGTAAAGAATATCCAAGCCGACGACGCGCGGGTGCTGCCGGGCGATCGCGTCAAGAGCGGCGGCGATGCGCGAGCGCGGCCACGGCCAGCGGCCGATCTGCGCGATCGAGTCGTCGTCGATGGCGACCAGCACGATTTCGTCCGGCGTCTTCAGCGACTCCCGCAGAACGGACCGCAGGTCGTAGGCCTTGAACTCCAGCGCGGCCAGCGGCCCCCAGCCGACCCGATAGCCCAGAGCCGCCGCCGCGGTCAGCAGCAGGCCCAGCGCCGCGTCGATGAGCAGTCCCTTCTTTTTCTTCATTAATTAATAGACGAAAAAACGTCCCGAATCGGGCTAAGTGTAGCGGACCGCTCCGGCGCTGTCAATGCCCGGGACCGGCGTCATTTTTTCGGGTTGCTCCGCCCCAGGAGTCTCCAACCCAGCGGCAAAAGACCGGCCGAAACTGCCGCCTTTATAATGTCCCCCGGAACGAACGGCCACAAGCCTTGGAGGAGCAAGCCGCGCGCCGGCACGAAGCGCGACAGACCCAGCAGGCCCGCCGCGAAGATGGGGACGCCGGCCAGCAGCATCGCCGCGAAGGCGCGCAAAGGCGTCCGGTCCCAGCCGCGTTCGGCGAGCAGTCCGCACAGCGCCGCGCCCAGCGGGAAGCCCAGCAGATAGCCGCCGGTCGGACCGAGCAGGAACAGCGCTCCGCCCGCGCCGCCGGAGAACACGGGCAGGCCCGCGGCCCCCTCCAGAATATAAAGCGCGGCCGCCGCGGCGCCGCGGCGCGGGCCCAGCAAGGCGCCGGCATACAGCACGCCGAGCGTTCCTCCGGAAATGGGCACGGGCGTGAACGGCAAGGGGAGATGAATGCGCGCGCAGGCCGCGATCAGAAGGCTGGCGGCGGCCACGGCGGCCGCGTCAGCCAGCGCTCCCTCGGGCAGAATCGCGTCGGCGAGAAATTGCGGCGGGGCGGCGGCAGCGGTTCTCATGTCAGACGGCCTCCTTGGCGGCCTGCGTCAGCGGCAGGCGCGCGACGAAACGCGAACCCGAGATTTTACCGGCCTCGACCCAGATGACTCCACGGTGAAGCTGCACGATCTTCGCGCAAATGGACAAGCCCAACCCGAAACCCGATTTCGGCGCGCCGCCTTCCAGCTGGCGGAACTTCTCGAAGACCAAGGCGCGCTGGGACTCCGGGATGCCGGGGCCGTCGTCTTCCACCGAAAGCTCGATTTGATCGCCCCAGGCCGCGGCGCGCAGAGCCACGCGGCCGCCGCGCGGCGTGAACTTCAGCGCGTTGCCCACGAGGTTGTGCAGAAGCCGCTCGATGAGGCGCTCGTCGGCGGAGAACGTGGCCGGCGCGCCCGGCACGGGCGCGGCCTCAAGCCCGATGCCGCGCTCGTCGGCCAGCGGCTGGAACAGGCGCTGGACGCGCCGCAGCAGGGCCGGCACGTCCACGGGGGCGGGTGCCAGCCGCAGATGGCCGTTTTCGATGCGCGCGGCGTCGAGCGCGTCCTTGACGAACAAGGTGAGCTTCTCGCCGGACTGCTCGATCGCCTCGAAATACGAGGCCTGCCGCTCATCGGGCGTCATGGACTTGCGCAAGAGGCGCAGGTAGCCCTGCACCGCGAACAGGGGCGCGCGCAGGTCGTGCGCGGCGGATTGGAAAAATTCCTCCTTGAGCGCGTCCAGCCGCCTCTCCGCGGTCACGTCGCGCAAGGTCACCAGAACGCCGAAGTCGCCGCTGGCCGCGTCGTTGAACATGGTCACGAAGCTGCGGTAGGTGAAGACGGCCTCGTCGGCGGCCGTGCGTTCGAAGAACCGTCCCAGCGTGTGATTCTTGAGGATGTCCTGGACCTCCAGGCGCCAGCGCTCCGGTTGGAGCGGCGTGAACAGCGCGCGGCCACCGGAGCGCACGTCCTCGGGCTTGGCGCCGAGCAGAGGCATGGCGGCCGCGTTGAGGAACTGCACGTCGCCGCGCATATTCGTCATGATCAGCGCGTCGGGGATCTTCTCGATGAGGGTCTGCAGGCGCGCGCGCTCGCGGCCCAGTTCGGCCTTCGCCTCGTCAAGGCTGTGCTGGAGGTCGCCCTGCGCGCGCGAGAACTGCCCGGCCAAACGCCGCCAGCCGCCCATGCGCGCGTCGTCGAGCGGGGTCGAAAGATCTCCGGCAATCCAGCGCTCAAGGCCGCGTTCCAGCTCGCGCAGCGGGGCCACGAACCAGCGCCAGGCCAGAAGGGAGCCGGCCAGCGACGCCAGCGCCGAGGCCAGCGCGACCAGCGCCAGCGCCCACGGCGAGGCCGCGCCCAGGCGGCTGCCGATCCACCAGCCCGCCAGGCCGGTGGGCAGCGCGCCGACGGCGAACATCACCCAGGAGGCGCGGCCGAAGAGGTCCACGGCGCGCAGTCTATCAAATCCCCTGGACGCCCGCCATCGCGCCTGCTATGCTGAAACCGTGAAAGTTTCCGCGTGGGCCCTCGCCGTTTTTTTGCTCGTTCCTGGCGCGTTCGCGGCGCCGGCGCCGTCGGCCCGCGCCGACGCGCAACTGCCCGCCGGACGCTACGCGGTCCCGCTGAAAGGGCTGCTGTGCGCGGTGTGCGCGCGCGCGATCGCGGCCGAGTGGTCGAAGCTGCCCGAGGTGGAGTCGGTGAAGCTCGGCTACGACTCCGGGCCCGCGGTGGTCACGGTGCGTCTGGGGCGGACTTTGGCGATCGCTTCCTTGCGCCGCGCCTTGCGCCGCGCGGAGGAGGTCGCCAACCTTCGCGCGCGCTACGAACTGGGCGACGTCGCCTATCTCCCCTGAAACGAAGAGGGCCCGCCTTTCGGCGAGCCCTCCGTTGCGGCGGTCCGTCGCTCAGGCTTAGAGCTTGCGGATGTTACCGGCGCGGGGTCCCTTCGGGGACTCCTGCACTTCGAACTCCACGGCCTGGTTCTCGGCCAGGGACTTGAAGCCCTCGCCCATGATCGCCGTGTGATGCGCGAACAAATCCTTGGAACCGTCGTCAGGGGTGATGAAGCCGAACCCCTTCTGGTCGTTGAACCACTTCACTTTTCCGGTCGGCATTGTGTCTGTATCCTCTTTCACGTACGTCGTACCGCGCTGTCGCGGCCAAAGCCCTCTCAGGCCTCGCGATATTATACCACGGATCGCCCGCGGCGCGCGCTTGAATTTGACGCGCGGGCCCGCATAAAGGGACAATCCCGGCGTGGAGCCCACCGACCCGGTCAAGCTGGCGGAGTATCTGGAGAGGATGGTCGCGGGCCTGGAGCAGACGCGCGAGAATCTGAAGTTCGAGATTCCTTACTACAAGCCCGACGACATCCAGGGCCGCTACGCCAAGAAGTATCTGGCCTCCGTCGAGCAGCACATCGCCGACACGTCCAAGCGCCTGGAAGAACTGCGCAAGACCCTGCCCCCGGCCGCGAAGCCGAAAGGCGAGTAGCCCTCAGCCGGCCGCGGGCGCGGCGTCCCGGCGCAGGGGCATGGCGCGCTCGCCGTCGGGCGGGACGAGAAGCTGCGGGCTTTGATCGCGGCTGTCGCGCCGGGCCGCGTCCTCGACGCTGGGCTGGACGTAGTCGAACAAGCCCTGCACCGTGACCTCCCCCTCGGCCTCGGCCGCGCCGTTGAGGCCCTTGAGGAAGTAATACGTGAACAGGCCGTGCCCCTGGGAGGCATCGACGCCGGTGATCTCGTCGGAGGCGGACGCGCTGTAGACGATGAGGCGCGCCGCCGCACCCCGCGCCTCATCGACGCGCGTGACCAGCGGCCGCGCGCCCGAAGGCAGGACGGAGCGCCCGCCCGCGCCGGAAAAGCAGGAGTCCAGCGCCACGACCACGTCCGCGGCCGGAAGCGCGCTCAACTTGTCATACAGGCGCTTGAGCGGGTAGCCGGTGTCGGCCAGATACTTCGGATCTCCGTCCCAGGGCATCAGGTAGGAGGTGCCGCTTTGCGGGTCCGGCGCGCCGTGGCCGGCGAAGTAGACGAACACGCGCGAGCGCGCGTCCACGCGCTTGGGCAGCCAGGCTTCCACGTACTTGACCAGGCTGGAACGGGCGGCGCGGCTGTCGGTCAGCAGGATGATGTTGCGCTCCGGGTAGCCCAGGTGGAGCAGGTGATCGTGCATCGTCGCGGCGTCGCGCGCGGCGAAGTCCGCCTGGGGCAGGTTCTGATAGGACTCCACGCCGACGACCAGCGCGTAGCTGTCCGTGCTGACCGGCATCTGATAAGTGGGGATGTCCACGTCCGACGCGTAGGCCGGCGCCGCCGTGGACACGCTCACGACGGGCGCGGCCGCGGGGGCCGTCGAAGCGGCGGCGGAATACTCCGCCCGCGCCTGGGCGTAGGGCACGTACGATCCGCCGGCATAGACGTAGGCGACGCTCGGCGCCGCGGGGTTCTGCCACCACCAGTAGCCGCCGTTGTAGTAGTCCCAGCGCGCGGCGCCGGGATCATACCACCACCAGCGGTTGGCGTAGTAGCGCGTCCAGTAGTAGTTGGAGCCGTTATAGAAGCCGTACCAGTGATAGCCGCCCGTGTAGTAATGGACGTAGTTTCCGCCGTTGTAGGCGTGCCAGTAGTAGGTGTTGGGGCGCGTCTCCGTCCTCTGGACGTTGACGATCCCGGCCGCGGCGGGCGTGGCGAGAAAAGCCGCGTGCTGTACCGGCGGATGGAGAAGGGGCGCGCCTGCGACCACGACGCCGTGGGGCGGAGACTTGGGCGTCGCCGGCGGGACGGCGGGCTTGGCCGGCATCCACTCTTTCTTGGCCAACCGCGCGGGCGCGGGCGGCGGCGCGGCCGGCCGCTCGCGCGCGAACGCCCCGCCGCGGACC
>JAJXVH010000104.1 GCA_021782205.1 bacterium
CGGCCCGCCGCGGCCGCGTCGAGCGCGGAAAAGCGCCGCGCGCCGCGAAAGCCCTCGCCCACCTGGACTTCCGCGCCGGACTCCGCGGCCGTCGCAACGGAAACATCCACAGCCGAGCCGCTTTCCCGCGCGCGCCCGCCGCGCGTGCCGGCCACGACCGTCTCGCCGAAGCTCGCCGAGATCTCCGCGCGCAGGACGCGGACCGGGCCGCCGCGGGCCGCGGCCTCCGCTTCGGCCAGGCGCGCCTCCAGTTCCTCCCACGGGCGCGAGAGCAAGGTCGCGTCCTGGAGCGAGGCCGCCAGCGCGTCGTCCTCGGCCGCCGCGCCGGGCGCGGGAAGCGAGCGCTCCGGCTCCGGCTCGGCGTGGGCAAGCTGGGCGACGGCCCCGCGCCACAGCCCGCGCAAGATCTCGAGATCCGCCCCTCCCGCGCAGGAGAAGCCCACGCGCCCGTCGCGCACCACGCGCACGCCCGCGCCCAGGGACAGCGCGGTCTGCGCCGACTCCCGGGCCCCGTCGCGCCGCGCCAGGACGCGGCTCTCCACCCGGCTCAGATAGAGCTCGGCCTCGACGCCGCGCTCGCGTCCCGCCATCCAGGCGACCGCCTCGTCGGCCAGCGCCGCGAGGTCCGACGTCACGGGCGCAGGGACGACCATCCCATGTAGAGAAACAGGAACGACATCAGCAGAAAAAACATGCCCCATTTGCGCCGTTCCAGGGCGATGTAGGCGTCGTTGAGGAAGTAGTTGCGCAGCACCGCGTTCATGCGCTCGATGAGGTCCGGACGGTAGAGATAGCCCAGCCCCAGCACGCCGAACAACACGCCGGCCGCCAGGATCAGGATCGCGCTCATGAGGCCGCCGGGTTGAAACGGTTCATCGCGGCGGCCAGGCCTTGCTCGCGCACCGTCTCGACCGCCTGCGCCGCCAGGTCCAGCGCCGCGGCCAACTCCGCTTCTTCCGCCGCGCGGAAGCGGCTCAGGACGAAATCCTCCGCCTTCACGCGCTCGGGCTGGGGACCGATGCCGATGCGCAGGCGTGCGACTTCATCGGTGCCGAAATGCTGGAGAATCGACAGCATCCCCTTCTGACCGCCGGCGGAGCCCTTCGCGCGCAGGCGCAGCTTGCCCAAAGGCAGGGCCAGCTCGTCGTAGACGACCAGCAGATCAGGCAGGCCGACGTTGTGATAGTCGGCGAACGCGCGCACGAAGCGGCCGGACTCGTTCATGTAGGTCATCGGCTTGGCGACCCAGACGTCGCCCTGTTTAGACGCCACGCCCAGGCCCTTGAAGTCCCGCCAAAGAGCGTCCGCCCCGCCGACCAAGCGGTCGGCGAGGCGGAATCCCACGTTGTGGCGCGTACGCTCGTATTCGGGACCGGGATTGCCCAGACCGACGACGAGCTTGAGCGCCACGTCCGGAAAAAAGGCTACTTGCCTTCCTTTTTGGCCGGCTCCTTCTTGGCGGCGTCCTTCTTGTCGACGGCGGGTGCCGCTCCGGGCTTGGCCGTCTCCTTGACCAGCTTGCCATCGTCGTCCTTCTTGCCCTTCGTGTTGGACGACTCCGGCTCGGCCGCGGCGGCGGCACCTTCCGCGCCGGGGACGGCCGCGGCGGGAGCCGCGACCTCCTCGACCTTGGCAATCGAGATGCGCACGACCACGTGCTCGGCCGCGTCCATGACGTCGACGCCCTCGGGGACCTTGAGTTCCTTGACGAGCAGGCTCTGGTGTAGTCCCAGGTTCGAGATGTCGACCTCGATCTTCTGCGGGATCGCGGTAGGCAGGGCCTTGATGCGCAGCTCGCGCAGTTCGTGGGCCAGCATGCCGCCGAAGTCCTTGACGCCGGGAGCCTCGCCGACGACGATCAGAGGCACGCGGGCCTCGATCTTCTTGGTCAGCGAGATGCGCTGGAAGTCGGCGTGGACGGGCCGGTCCGTGACCGGGTGGCGCTGAAGGTCCTTGACGACGACCGTCTCCACGCCCTGAGCGTGCTTGAGGTGCAGGATCGCGTTGGCGCCGCCCTTCTTGCGCGCGTCGATCAACTCCCGTTCGGACAGGGCGATGCTGATCGGGCCTTTCTCGCCGCCGTAGACGACGGCGGGGATGCGGGACTGCGCGCGCAGGCCGCTGAGCTGCTTCTTGCTGCCTTTCGTTTCCGCGCGGACTTCGACGTTGAGCGTGATTTCCATGATGGGTACTTCCTCCTTAGACGAACAAAGCGCTGATCGACTTGCCTTGATGATTGCGCGCGATCGCCTCGCCCAGGAGCGGCGCGATCGACAGAACCGTCAGCTTCCCCCCGGCCAGCGCGTGGACCGGGATCGAATCGGTGAGGATCATTTCCTCTAAAGACGACTTGGCGATGAGGTCGTGCGCGGCGCCCGACAGCACGCCGTGCACGCAGGCCGCGTAGACCTTGGCGGCCCCCTGCTCGCGGATCTTGTCGGCCACCTTGCAGAGCGTGCCGCCGGTGTCGACCATGTCGTCGAGAATGAAGCAGGTCTTGCCCTTGACGTCGCCGATGACGTTGTAGACCGACGCCTCGTTGGGGCGCGGGCGGCGCTTGTCGATGATGACCAGCTGGGCGTTGAGGCGCTTGGCGAAGGCCCGGGCGCGCTCCACGCCGCCGACGTCCGGCGACACGACCACGAGATTCTTCAGGGCTTTCTTCTTGACGTAGTCGAGGATGACGGGAGCGGCGTAGAGATGGTCGACCGGGATGTCGAAGAAACCCTGGATTTGCGCCGCGTGCAGGTCCATGGTGATCACGCGCTGGGCGCCGGCTTCCACGATCAGGTTGGCGACCAGCTTGGAGCTGATCGGCATGCGCGGCTGGGTCTTGCGGTCGGCGCGCGCGTAGCCGTAGTAAGGGATCACGGCCGTGATGCGCCCCGCCGACGCGCGGCGCAGCGCGTCGATCATGATCAAAAGCTCCATCAGGTTCTCGTTGACGGGGCGGCACGTGGGCTGGATGACGTAGCAGTCGGCGCCTCGGACGTTCTCGTCGATCTGCACGTTGATCTCGCCGTCGGCGAAGCGGCCGACGTGGGACTTGCCCAGCGGCACGCCCAGGTAGTCCGCGATGCCTTCGGCCAGGGGCCGGTTGGCGTTGCCGGAGAACACCTTCAGGCCGCGCAGCGTCCGCTCGCCCTCCACCGGCAGGGGCTTCTCGACGAACTTTTGGGCGGGCATCCGCGCCTCCGCAGCACCGACGGGTTTGGTCGCCATGATCAGGGCTTGTTGACCTGGCGCGCGCGCGCGATGGCCAGCGCGTCGTCGGGCACGTCCTCGGTGACGGTGGAGCCGGCCGCGACCTTCGCGCCCCGGCCGATCTTCACCGGCGCGATCAGGTTCACGTTCGAGCCGATGAAGGCCTTCGCGCCGATCGTGGTCTTGTGCTTTTCCTTGCCGTCGTAGTTGCAGGTGATCGTGCCGGCGCCGATGTTGACGTCCTCGGCGATGTCGGCGTCGCCGATGTAGGAAAGATGGTTGACCTTGGAGCCGAAGCCGATGCGCGAGGCCTTGACCTCGGTGAAGTTGCCGATGCGCGCGCGCGGGCCGATGTTCGAGTCCGGGCGGATGTGCGCGAACGGCCCCACCGACGTCTTCTCGAGCAGCCGCGACTGGATCACGTAGGAGAAGCGGACCTCGCACTCGTTGCCGATCTGGGTGTCCTCGATGTGCGTGAACGGCCCGATGCGGCAGAGGCGGCCGATCTTCGTCTTGCCGCGCAGGATGGTGCCGGGGTAGACGATCGTGTCCTGGCCGATCTCCACGTCCGCGTCGACGTGCGTGGACGCCGGATCGTGGATGGTGACGCCGGACAGCATCAGGCGCTCGAGCATGCGCTTGTTGAGGATGCGCTCCGCGGCCGAGAGCTGGGCGCGGTTGTTGACGCCCTGGACCTCCTCGGCGTTCGAGGACGCGTAGGCGTGGATGCGCCCGCCCTTGGCGCGGATGACCTCCATGATGTCGGTCAGGAAGTGCTCCTTCTTGGGGCCCTTGGCGCCGATGTCCTTGAGGCCCTGCACCAGCGCGTCCAGCTCGAACATGTAGGCGCCGGAGTTGACCTCGTTGATGCCCAGCTCCTTGGGGCTGGCCACCGACTCCTCAACGACGCGCTGCACCTCGCCCAAGGCACCGCGCACGATGCGGCCGTAGCCCTTCGGGTTGGGGATGCGCGCGGTCAGCAAGGTGGCCTGGCCCTTGAGCTGGTCGTGGGTGAGCGTCAGGTTGTAGATCGACTCGTAGGTGAGCAGGGGCGTGTCGCCGCACATCACGATGGCGGACTTGAACTTCTTCAGGAACGGCAGGCTTTCCAAAACCGCGTTGCCGGAGCCCAGCTGCCGCTTCTGCACGATGAATTGGATCGGGCGGTTGAAGCCGACGGAGCGCGCCATCTCCATGGTCTGGCGGCGGACCTCGTCGGCCTCGTGGCCGACGACCACGCCGATGGCGCCGGGCTTGAGCGCGTTGGCGATGCGCAGGATGTAGTAGAGCATCGGGCGTCCGCCGACGTGGTGGAGCACCTTCGGGATGGAGGACTCCATGCGCGTGCCCTGGCCGGCGGCCAGGATCAGCGCGGCAAGCGGGCTGGGCTTTTTGGCGTGGCTCATGTTGTCGTTTGTCCCTCGCGCGTGAAGGCGGCTATTCCCAGGCCTGGACTCGAACCAGGAATAACGGATTCAAAGTCCGCTGTGTTACCGTTACACCACCTGGGAGCAATGCCCCGGTCCTCGCCGCGGCTGAATATCGGCGCGAACCGCTCTTCTCCATGGGGAAGCCTTATTATAACCATTCCGCCCCGCCCAGGTAAACGACTTTTTCGCCTCAAGGAGCCGCGGGGGCGGCCTTGCGGCGCTCTTCCTCGTAGCAGGCGAACACCTTCCTTTCCAACAGCGCGCGGAACTCGGCGCTGATCGGGTGCGCCACGTCCTTGAAGGTCCCGTCGGGCATCTTGCGCGAGGGCATGCAGAGTATCAGCCCCTCCCCGCCGGCGATGACCTTCATGTTGCGCACCACGAAGCAGGCGTCGAAGGTCACCGTGACGAAGGCCTTCAGCTTGTCCTCGCCGCGCAGATGGACGCGGATTTCCGTGATGTCCATGGCGCTCAACCGTGGCAGCTGGTCAGGAAGACCTTCCAGGGATAGGCTTGGAGCCGTTGCAGGACCCGTTCACCCTCGACGTGAGAGGAGACGAACCCGAACACCGACGAGCCCGAGCCGGACATGCGCACGCCCTTGGCCCCCGCCGACTGCAGAATGCGCCGGGCCTGGGCGACGTCCTTCATCACCGGCATCTCCGCCTGCTCCAGGCGATTGAACAGCAGCCCGCCCCATTCCTCCACCGGGCGGCCCCGCTTCAAGCCGAGGACCAGTTTCTTGAGTTGGGCCAGACGCGCCAGCACATCGGGCCGGCGGCGCGCGGGCAGGGCGGAGTAGACCGGCCCCGTGGGGGAACCGAACCCCGGCCAAGCCAGAACCATGAAGGGCAGGGATTTGGCGAAAGCGACCGGCTTCAAGCGGTCGCCGATGCCGGTGGCCAGGCAGAAATTCGCGTCCTTCAGGAAAAAAGGCACGTCCGCGCCCAGCTTCACGCCCAAGTCGTGCAGTTTCTTGCGCCGCGCCGCGTTCAGTTCGATTTGGAACAGCCGCGCCAGGCCCAGCAAGGTCCCCGCCGCGTCCGAGGAGCCTCCGCCCAGGCCCGCGCCCATGGGAATGCGCTTGGTCAACGTGATCTTCGCTCCCACGCCGATGCGAAACGTCTTGTAGAACGCGTCCGCGGCCCGCATCACCAGGTTGTCGGAGCCGGCGGAGAGCGGCGCGGTCCCCAGCTCGTCGACGATCTCCAGCACGGGACGGCCGCCGTTGATGACCTCGAAATCCAGCACGTCGTAGATGTTGATTTTGGCGAACAGGGTCGACAGCGTGTGATAGCCGTCCTTGCGCCGGCCGGTCACCTCCAAGAATAGGTTGACCTTGGCCGGGCACTGCACCTTCACGGCAGCTCCGGCAACGGCTCGTCGGGCGCGTCCAGCTCGATCTTCGCCTCCGGGCAGGACAGCGACAGCTCCCAGAAGCGGCCGCCGGCGTGGAACGCGCGCGGGATGCGCCGCAGACGGCTCTTGAACGGGTCCGCGGGCGTCAGCGCCGCGCCGCCGGACGGGGTCAAGGTCCGGGCCAGGGCGTCGGGACCCAGATCGACGCTCCAATCCGGCCGCGCCAGCGTATGCCGGCCCCAGCCTTCCAGCCGCGCGGGACCCGGCGCATACGGCGCGCCCGAAAGCGCGCCGGCGATCGCGGTCAAAGCGTCCTCCGCCGCCGCGTGTACTTGGGCGTCGTCCAGGCCGTCCACGTGGAACTCGTCCATGCGGAAGCCCTTGTCGTCGATGGAGGCGCGGGCCAGCGGCGTGAACAGCGGGCCCAGCAGCTCCAGGGTGAAATTCCCGGGGGCGCGGAAGCTCAGCATGGCCTTCTGCGACAGCGTGCGCCCGCCGATGCGTCCGTCCAGCAGGCAGACGCCGGCAAAGCGCCTGACGCCGCCGTGCACGGACGCCAGATGCCGCCGCCACAGCTCTCCGGCCTGCGCGTCGCTCATGGTCTTCTGCAGGGCGTCGGCGCGCGCTCCGGCCTGCGCGCCGCCGAAGCTCTGCGACAGGCGCCACGCGCGCCAGGCTAGGTCGCGCTCGCCCAGCGCCTCGCGCACCTCGGCCAGGTGGCCCCAGACTTCGTCGTCGTCGGGCAGGCTGTTGGCGGCGACGGCCAGCGCGTGCGCGGCCTCGGTCGAGCGGCCCATCTTGAACAGAACCCAGCCCAGCGAGTCCTGGTAGGCCGCGTTTCCCGGCTCCACGGCCAGCGCGCGCTTGATCAGGGACTTCGCATCCTCCAACTTGAGGCCGCGGTCGGCCAGCGAGTAGCCCAGGTAGTTGAGCGCCGGCGCGTCGTCGGGCTTGTCGGCGATCAGACGCCGGAACTCCGGCTCGGCCTGATCCATCTTATTGAGGCGCTCCAGGATGGTCGCCAGCTGCCAGCGCGCGTCGCGGTCGTCGGGCTTGACGGCCAGCACCTCGCGCAGGAGAGCGACGGCCTCCTCGTGACGGCCCTGGTCGTCGTCGCCCAGGGCCAGATAGTAGGCGATGCGGTCGTCCTTCGGCCAGCGCCGCCGCGCCTCGGTCAGCGTCGCCATCGCGTCCTTCATGCTGCCGGCCTGGATCTGATAGTAGCCCAGGCGCAGGTTCAGCGACGGATCGTCCTTGAGCGCCGAGCTGTCCTTGAGCTCCGCGGCGGCGCGCGCGAAATCTCCGGCGCGTTCCGCGTCGGCCGCCAGCCACGCGCACGCGGCCGGGTCGCCGGGATGGCGGCGCTTGAGCTCGCGGAAGGTCGCGCGCGCGTCGTCGTGACGCCCCGCGGCCTCCTGCAATTCGCCGACGTGGGCGCGCAGTTCCAGGGCCTCGGGGTCGTCTTCTAAAATCTGCAAGTCCTCGGCGATCGCCGCGTCGGTGTCGTGCAGAACCTCGTAGGTCTGGGCCAGAGCCTCGCGCGCCGGCCCGGACTGCGCGTCGTCGAGCGCGATCGCGCGCTTGAACTTGTCGGCGGCGTCGGACAGCTTGCCCTGGGTCGCGTCCAGGCGGCCCAGCTCGAAGAGCACGCGCGCGGCGCGGTCGGGGTTGCGCGCCAGAAACTGCTCCAGCCGCGCGCGAGCCTTCTGAGGATGGTCGGCCGCGGAGAGCTCCACGAGAGCGAACAGCGTGTCCTCCGACGCGGGGTCGGACTTCAGCGCCTGCTCGTATTCCACCTCCGCGCCGGCCGGGTCGCCCCGCGCCAGAAGGACCCGCCCCAGAATCACGCGGGAGCTCGCGTCGTTGGGCGCCAGCGCCAGGCGCACGCGCGCCCATTTCTCGGCGCGATCAAGGTCCTGCAATTCCAGCGCCAGATTGGCGGCCTCCCCCGCGATGAACGCCGAGGTGGGATCGAGCGCGAGCGCTTTCTCGTAGGCCGCCAGCGCGTCGGGATAGGCGCCGCGCCTCTCCAGCAAGGTGCCGCGCAGATATTCGACTTGAGCGGCGCGCGCGGAGGCCGCGCCGGAGGCCGGATCGGCCCGGACCGGGGTCAGCAGGACGACGAGCAGAGCGAGGGCGTTCATAAAATGGGGGCGTCCATGAGCAGGGCGTCCGAGCCGTCATTGTAGAACTTCGACCGGCGCCCCACAACCCGCGCGCCGGCGCGCGCGTAGAACGCGCGGGCGCGTCCGTTGCGTTCGGACACCTCCAGCGTCAGCGTCCGCGCGCCGCGCCGGCGCGCCGCGTCCGCCAGCGCGGTCCACAGCGCGCGGCCGACGCCGCG
>JAJXVH010000105.1 GCA_021782205.1 bacterium
CGCGAGCCGCGGGTCCGTCCTTGCCCGGCGCGCGCCGGCTGGACGCGGCGGCCGCCGCGCGCCTGCTGACGGACGCGGCGGTCCTGGCTCCCGGCCCCGAGGAGACTCGCGCGCTGGCGGAATCCCTCTATGAGCGTTTGACCGGGCGCGCGCCTTATCCCGTCGAAACCGCCTTGGTCGACCGCGGTTTGGGACGCTTCGTCGCGCCGTCCAGCGCGGCCGCGGGCCTTCCGGTGGGCGTGGACGGTTTTTTCGCGCGCGCGCTGAACCCGGATCCGGAGCGGCGCTTTCGCAGCGGCGCGGAACTGGCCGGAGCGTTTCGCAGCCTGGTCGATCCCGCGGTCGATTGAGACTCGGTCGTCGCGAGCCCCGAAATAATGAGACCAGAATCCGAAACCTTGGAACTGAAGAAATCCACCTCCGAACTCAAGGAGGGGGCCGTCTCCGTGGCGTCCATCCTCAACAAACATCGAAAGGGCGAGCTTTATTTCGGCGTGCGCGACGATGGGACCGTGCTCGGCCAAGCCATCTCCAGGCAGACGTTGAGAGACGTTTCACGAACCTTGTCCGAAAGGATCGAGCCCCGGGTCTATCCCAAGATCGAGAGAGTGCGGCTGGAGGGGAAGGACTGCATCCGAGTCCGATTTACCGGCAACGACGCGCCCTACCTCGCCTTCGGCCGCGCCTATATCCGCGTCGGCGACGAAGACCGCCAGCTGTCGGCCAAGGAGTTGGAGCGGATGTTCTTGAGCCGCAACAGCGACAAGGCACGGTGGGAGACGGAGCTATCGGAGCGCAAGGTCTCGGACGTGGACGCGGCGACGGTCCGCCGCGTGGTGAATAAAGGCCGGTCGGTCGGCCGGGTCAATTTTGAATTTGGAAGCGTGCGCGGCACGCTCAACAAGCTCAAGCTTCTCCGCAACGGCCGCCTGCTCAAGGCGGGCGAGGCGCTCTTCTGCAAGGACGCCCCCGTGAAGGTCCAGGCGGCCGTGTTCGCCGGCACTGACAAGACCACGTTCCTCGATATCAAGCGGTTTGAAGGGAGCATCTTCAGCCTCCTGGCCGCGGCAGAGACCTACGTCAAGGAGCATATCGACTGGCGGGTCCGGTTCGGTAAGCTGGAGCGCGAGGAAATCCCCGAGATCCCCATGGACGCGCTGCGCGAGGCGCTGGTCAACTCTCTCTGTCACAGGGATTTGCGGATACTCAAGGGCAACGAGGTCGCGATTTTCAAAGACCGAGTGGAGATTTACAATCCCGGAGATTTCCCGGAGGGCTACACGCCCGAGGATTTCATCAAGGGTGAGGAGCATTCCATTCCCCGCAATCCGCTGATCGCGGGCGTCCTGTTCAGGACCAAGGACGTCGAGGAATGGGGTTCGGGCCTGAAACGGATTTCGAAGGCGTGCGCCGAGAACGGCGTCAAGGCGACGTTCAAGGTTCTTAAGAGCGGATTCCTGGTGACGTTCTACCGGAAGCCTGCGAAAAGTTTTCTCCCTAGTACTGTGGAGAAAACTAGGGAGAAAATAATCGCGCTTATCCGACAGGATCCGAAGATAACGACAGCCGAGTTGGCGAAGCAGTGCGGATTGTCGGTGCGAGGCGTGGAGTGGAATATCGCGCGTTTCAAGAGGCGGGGAATCCTCAAGCGCATAGGGCCTGATAAAGGCGGACACTGGGATATTTTATGAAGGCTCATTTCTGGCAGGGGGAGTGGCTCGACGACGAGGGCCTGAGCGCGCGGCTGGAAGCGCTTCGCGACTGGGCCCAGGACGCCGTACGCGGGAGCCTGGACGTCGCCGTGCTCTTGGAAGCCTCGGATGAGTATTCCCGCCGCCTTCTGCGCCGCCAGGCCAATTTCCCCGAGCTTCGGGCCGCTTTGCTGGAGGCGGGGCGCCTGAGCGCCGACGAGGCCGAGGCGGCGATCGCGGAGGCCGCGCGCTTCCTGGAGCGCGAACACTTGGAGTCCAAGCTGACGCGCGAGCTGGGCACGACCTCTCCGTTCCTGCCCGCGTGCGTCGATTATGCGCAGCCGGTGTTCGAGGCGTGGGCGCCGCTGGGCGTGCTGGTGCATGTCGCGCCGTCCAACGCGCCGGCGGCCGGGGCGCTGAGCGTCGTCGAGGGATTGCTGTCGGGCAACGTGAATATCCTCAAAACCAGCGGCTCGGAGGGCCTCTTCGCGCAGAATTTTCTGGAAGGCCTGCTGGCCTGCGACCCGACGGGGACGCTGAAGCATTTCGTCGCCGCCGCGCGCGTCCCGTCGCGGCGCCGGGATTGGATCGAAAAACTCCTGTCCGTCGCCGACGGCGTGGCGGCCTGGGGCGGCGAGGAGGCTCTGCGGGCGCTGCGGCGGCTGGCGCCGCCGTCGGCGCGCGTCATCGAGTGGGGCCACCGCATCTCCTTCATTTATCTGGCCAAGAGCGCGGTCGCCGACGAGAAAATATTGGAAGCGGCGGCGCTGGAGACCTGCCGCTTCGAGCAGCAGGCCTGCTCAAGCCCGCAGTGCCTCTACCTTGACACCGGCGACTGGGCGGAGGTGGAGCGCTTCGCCGCGCGCTTCGCCCCGATTTTGGACCGCGTCTCCCGCGCGACGCCCCGCGCCGAGCCCGCGCCCGAGGAGGCGGCCGAGGTCGCGCTGGTCGTCGAGCTGGCGCGCGAGGAGGCCTGCCACGGCGCGGCGCGCGTCATCGAAGCGGAGGACGGCGGCTGGCGGCTGCTGCTGGACGCGCGGCCGGCGCTGACGGCCTCGCCTTTGTACCGCACGCTCTGGATCAAGCCCTTGCCCCGCGCGAAAATCGGGGCTACGCTTCGACCCATGCGCGCCTACCTGCAGACGGCGGGCCTGGCCGCGGGGCTCGCGGACGCCGCGGAGCTTTCCGGCCTCCTGCTCAAGGCCGGCGTGACGCGCGTGCGCCGCGTCGGCGACATGCCGGGCAGCTACGCGGGCGAGGCGCACGACGGCGTCTACGCCCTGCCGCGCTACGCGCGCCGCGTGAGCGTCCAGCTGGGAGAAGAGGCCGCGGGCATGGCGAGCTTCGCCGACCTGAGTCTCTTACGCGCGCCCGCCTGGGCAAAGCCCCCGCGGGTCATGACCAAGGCCGACTTCCAGGCCGCGCCGGTCGACGCGCGCCACGCCCGGCTCTTTTTCAAGAGCGGCGGCAGCTCCGGCGCGCCGAAGCTGTCCGTGTTCGCCTACGAGGACTACCACGCGCAGATGCGCGCGGGCGCCGAGGGGCTTTTCGCGGCGGGCCTGGATCCGGTCAAAGACCGGAGCATGAATCTGTTTTTCAGCGGCAGCCTCTACGGCGGGTTCTTGAGCATCTTCTCGGTTCTGGAGGAGTTGAAGGCCGTGCATTTTCCGATGGCGGCGCAGACCGACCTGGCGATGGTCGCCGAGAACATCGTCGCCAACGGCGTCAACGTCGTGCTGGGGATGCCGTCCTACGTGGTCCAGCTTTTCGAGCAGCAGAAGGCCGTCCTGGGCCGCTACGGCGGCGTCGAGAAGATTTTCTACGGCGGCGAGCACTTCAACGAGGCGCAGAGGAAATACCTGCGCGAGACGTTCGGCGTGGCGCTGATCCGCTCCATCGGCTACGGATCGGTGGACGCGGGGCCGCTGGGCTACCAGTGCCGCTTCTGCGCGGGCGGCGAGCATCATCTGCATCAACGTCTGCAGTACCTTGAAATATTGGAACTGGACAAGGACGCGCCGGTCGCCGGCGAAAACGTCGGCAGGCTCGTCTTCACCTCGCGCGCGCGCCGCGGCCAAAAATTGGAGCGCTACGACTTGGGCGACGTCGGCCAGCGGCTGGCGGCGCCGTGCGCGTGCGGCCGGGCCGCGCCGCGCTTCCGGTTGCTGGGACGCAGCGGGGACGTGTTTCGCATCGGCACGATGTTCCTCAACTATGGGAAGTTCGTCGCGATCTTGGGCGAGCGCTTGGGCCACGCGGGCGCGGTCCAACTGGTGCTCGATCACGCGGGCCTCAAGGAGCGGATCACGGTGCGCCTGTCGCGCGAATCGGGCACGGACCCGGCGCGGGCGCGCGCGGCCCTGCTGGAAGGCGACGCGGACCTGGCGGAGATCGTGGTGCATGAGGACGTGTTGACGCTCGACGTGGCGGCCGTCGCGCCCGAGGAGCTGGAAAAAACGCGCGGCAGCGGCAAGCTGGTGCGCATCGTGGACCGGAGGACGCGCTGATGGCCATGTGGTCCTTGCCGGACTTGGCGGCTTTCGTGCGCGAGAAATCTCCGTTCTACCGGCGGCTCTACGCGGGCCTGCCGCCGCGCGTGACGTCCGTGACCGAACTGCCGGTGCCCAAGCAGGAAGACTACTGGAAAGCCAACGCGTTGCAGGGCAACGAACTGCTGACCGGCCCGATGAGCGACGGCGTGGTGTTCAAGAGCGGCGGCACCACGGGCAACCCGAAGTTCTCCGTGTTCGCGCGCGAGGAGTGGGAGGTCTTCTGCGCGGCCTTCGGCCGCGGCGTGGCGGCGGCGGGCCTGCGCGCGGGCGACCGCGTGGCCAACCTGTTCTACGGCGGGGAGCTCTACGGCTCCCTGCTGTTCATCAACAAGTCCCTGGAGAAATCCCCGGTGGGCGTGCTGCAATTGCCCATCGGCGGCTCGGCCGGTCCCGAGGAGACCCTGCGTCTCGTGCGCGATTTCGGCGCGACGGTGCTGGCGGGCGTGCCGACGACGATCATGAACATCGTCGAGCGCGCCGCCGCGACCGCCCTGGACCCGCGCGAGCTCAAGCTGCGGCGCGTGCTCTTCGGCGGCGAGGCGCTTTACGACGATCAGCGCGAGCGCCTGGCGCGGATATTGCCCGGTGTGACGGTCGGCTCCATCGGCTACGCCAGCACGGACGCGGGGCTGTTGGGCTATGCCGACGCGACGTGCGGCGTCGACGAGCACCGCGCGTTCGGCGGCGACACGATTTTAGAAATACTCGACGAGGAGACCTTGCGTCCCATCGACGAGCCCGGCCGCGAAGGCCTGATCCACGTCACCAACCTGACGCGCTCCCTGATGCCGGTCCTGCGCTACCCGGTGGGCGACCGCGGCGCGTGGCGCGACCCGCCGGGGGCGGCGGACCGGAAGTTCGTCCTGCGCGGACGTTCGGAGGAGGCGGCGCGCGTCGGCCTGGTCAAGCTGTACGTCGAGGACGTGCGCCGCGCGCTGGGGGCCGCGGCCGCGGAGATGAAGGTCGTTGATTTTCAACTCATCGTCCTGCACCACGACTTGCGCGACGGCCTGGTGGTGCGGGTGGCGGCCGAGGCGGCGTCCGGTCGCGAGGCCGCGGCCGAGCGCGTGGTCGCGGAGCTTCACCGCGCGCGCCCGCTCTACCCGCAGTTCGTGCGCGAATCGAAGATCCACCCCCTCCGCGTGGAGTGGGTGCGGCCGGGGGAATTGGAGACCAACCCGCGGACCGGCAAGCTGCGGCGCGTCGTCGACCGCCGCGGCTCGGCGGCGGGGGGCGCCTGATCATGGAACGCATCCGCGAGACGCGGCGCATCGGCGGACGCCGGCTCAACTTGCGCGAGGCGCGGGTCGCCGACGCGGCCGCGATCGCGGGGCTGTTTTCGCGCATCTACAAGGGCAAATACCCGCTGGAGCTGGGCAACAACGTCGCCGTCCTCAAGTCCGAGCTGGCGGATCCCGCGCGCGCGATGTGGCTGGTCGCGCAGGACGCCGCCGGCCGCGGGCTGGTGGGCGCGATTTTGTTTTTGTGCGACGCGCAGAACCGGATGTGCAAGGTCGGCGGCGGCGTGGTCCTGCCGGACTACCGCCGCGGCGGGCTGGGCACGGCTTTGCTCAAGCGCGGCCTGCGCTACATGACGCGCCAGGCGCGTCTAGCCGACGTGATCTACGGCACCAGCCGCACCGTCAGCGAGGGTCCGTCGAAAATGGTGGCCGAGGCCGGCTTCCACAAGCTGGGGCTGTTTCCCAACGCGGTGCAGATCGAGGAACTGGAGCATTTGAATTTGGACGTCTATCTGACCGACCGCGCCCTGCGGCTGAGGCGCAAAACGCCCTATTTGTACGCGCCGTTCGCGTCTATCTACGACATCGCGCGGCGCCAGCTGGGGCTAGAGCGCGCGCACGTGGTCACCCAGCGCGACCCGCTGAAGCTCACGAAGAAGAAGATCACGCTGAGCTACGACGCCGATCCGGCGCGCGCGGCCGCGCTGTTTGCCCGTTACTCCCAGCAGAAGCGCATCTCCAACAGCTTCTTTCCGTTTCATTCGCCGAACGCCGTGCTCAGCGCCGAGGACGGCGGCGCGGACGTCTTTCTTTGGAGCGGAGGCGTGGGCAAGCAGACCATGATCCTGGGCTTCCGCTCCGACTACGCCAGCCACCACGACCTGCTGGACGCCGTCGCCCTGGCCGTGCAGAATTCCGGCGCGGCCTACGTGGAGCTGCTGGTCGACGCCTACGACTACGTGATCCAGCAGGAAGCCTACACCGCCAAATACATCCCGTCGGCCTACTTCCCCGCCATGCGCCTGGCCGGCGACGGCCACCGCGACGACTACTTCGTGGTCAGCCGCACCTTCCGCATCATCGACTTCACCAGCGCCTACGTCGCGCGCGAGAGCCTGCCCTATCTGCGCTCCTACATGCGCTCCTACCAGGCGCTCTACATCGAGCCGCTCAAGCGCGGCGACGCGCGCTGAGCCGGGCGTCATGGCGCCCCCCACCTCGCGTCGGAGGGCCCATCCGCCACCAAATTCTGCATGCGGTGGGCGTATTCGTGGTAAAATTCCGCGCGACCTCTGAATCTCGATGACCATGAAATCCCTGGCGCCGGTGGAAGGTATCGAGCGCCGCATCTATCTCATTCGAGGTCATCGGGTCATGCTGGACCGCGATCTGGCGGGGCTATATGCCGTCAGCACCGGGGCACTGAACCGCGCAGTGAAGAGAAACGCCATCCGGTTTCCGTCGGACTTCATGTTTCGATTGACGCTCGATGAGGCCGTTGCTTCAAGATGCCAAATTGGCACCTTGAAACGCGGCCAGAACATCAAATACATTCCGTGCGTTTTCACCGAGCAAGGCGTGGCCATGCTTTCGAGCGTCTTGAAGAGCGAACGCGCCGCATTGGTCAACATCGCCATCATGCGGGTTTTCGTGAAGCTGCGCGAGGTCCTGGCGACCCATAAGGATTTGGCGAAGCGGTTGGAATCCATCGAAAAACATTTGGCCGGACACGATGCCAAGTTGGGCGGCCAAGCGGAAGAAATACGGAAAGTTTTTGAATTGATCCAGCAGCTAATGGAGCCGCCGATCAAGCCGAGGCCTCGGATCGGATTCCAGCCGCACAAGAGATAGCCTTCTGACGCCGCGCGGTCGTCGCTGGCGCGGTCCGCATCATCGACTCCATCGGCCCCTGCGTCACGCGCGGAAACCTTTACTGGCTCGGAATCTCGTCTCGGATGATGCGGACGCTCGGATGATTCTTCATCAACGTCTTTCACAATGCGCCTTGCGAAGAGAGGCGGGAGCACTTAGGAAGCCATCGGCTCAGCGACGATTGCGGGAAACCGGGCAACCTGTTAGACTATGGACAGAGGCTTTATGACTTTCACCCGAATCACGCACAATCCGGCTGTCTGTTCCGGTAAGCCCTGCATCAGAGACTTGCGCTTCCCCGTCTCTCGACTCTTGGGGCTTTTGGCTTCCGGGGAAACAAAAGAATCCATCGTCAAAGCCTATCCGTATCTGACGTTCGACGATATTGATGAGTCCCTGCGCTACGCGGCTTGCCTCGCGGAAGAAGAGACCGTCGAATTTTCCCATTGAAGTTCCTGGTCGACATGCCGCTGTCGCCCACCGTGGCGGATTGGCTGACTCAGCGCGGACATGCGGCGGTTCCAGCCTCGAGCGTCGGACTTGCAAGATCCGCCGATTCGGAAATTCTTCTTCGAGCCGTCAAAGAGAATGAAATTGTCGTGACTTGCGACTTGGATTTCCCCCAACTCCTGGCGTTGTCGGAAGCTCGCGGTCCGGCCGTGATCTTGCTGCGAAGCGGCAACTACAGCGATTCTCAGGTTTTAGAGCTGCTTGCGAGGATATTGCTGAGCGTGTCTGAGCAGGACCTGCTCCACTCCATCATCGTGGCGGACCAAAAACGCCTGCGTCGGACAAGATTGCCGTTGAAGCCGAAATGAGGCTTCGCCGAACGTCTGCTCTAGGGATTGAGACGATTTCCTAAGATACCTTCGCTATGGCTATCAGGAAATCCGAGCTCTACTCCTCCCTCTGGTCCAGCTGCGACGAACTGCGCGGCGGCATGGACGCCTCCCAGTACAAGGACTACGTCCTCGTGC
>JAJXVH010000106.1 GCA_021782205.1 bacterium
CGGCTGGCGCAGCCGCCGCAGCCGCCGGCGTCGCCGCTGCCTCGGGCTGAGCCGCGGCGGCGGACAGCGCCGCAGCCGGAGCCAACGCGAGCGCGGGAGCAAGACTCGGCGCCGTGAAGGCCGCGTTCGGCGTCGCCGCCCCGAGAGGCGAGATGGAAAGCGCCGGGGCCGTCACGGGCGCGGGCAACTGCGCGACGCGGGCGACCTGCGCCCACGCGGAGGCGCCGGGAACGGAAATCAAATAGAGCGCCGCGAGCCCGGCTCGGATGATTCGGATCATGACGACATTCTACGCCGCGCGCCTGCGCCAATGAATAGCCCGAAAATATGCATCACGTGAACCTTGGATGACGTTTATTTGCCCGAGAGTCCCACAGGCCGTTAGGACTAAAAGCCTAATCGCGTGTTTCGAAACGACGGGCGCCGACGACGGCGCGCGAGCGACGCTCAATGGCGAGCGCCGCCAGAGCAAGCAGGACGAGAAGAAAGCCCGCGGCGGCCGTCGTCGCGCCGAAAAACGACGGCAAGGGCGCGCCGGGCGACGCCGCGTGCGCGGGAGCGCCCGCTGTGGGGCGGGACACGGTCGCCGCCGCCCCGCGGATCGAATCCGCCGCGACGGCGTCGCGCAGAGAGTCTTGAGCCGCCTGCACGCCCGCGTCCGATGAGGCGACGCTGACGGGGCCGGTGCGGCGCGACGCCGGGCCGCTGATGTAAGAAAAAGTCTCCGCGTCGAAGCCCGGGCCGCGCGCGTAAAATCCGCGGCGGGCCGCGGACGCCGTCGGACTCACCGCAACGACGCCCGCGGACGCCTTCGCGGCAAGACCGCCGTTCAATCCGGCGGCCGTCGCCTTGGCCAGCTTGAGCGCCCGCGCGCCGGCCGCGCGCGCGGCCGCCAACTGCGCGGCGTCCTGCACCGAGCGGTCGCCGCGCGCGGTTTTTCCCGCTTTGGCCGCCGCACCGCGACGCGGCGTCTGGCGACGCGCTCCGCCGCGGCCGGCGTAGGCGGCACCGTGGGAACGATGCTTGCCGGCAAGAGTCGCCGCGTGCAAGCCGTGTTTTTTAGTCTTGTCCTTTTTATGTTTTCTCTTATATGCCGGCAGCCATTTCTCCGCGTCGCCCAGATCGATCGACGTGCGCATGCGATCCTTGAACTTCAAACGCAGGATGAAGTGGTCGTTCGTCACCTTGAAGCGGAACTTCTTGATCTGGTCCCAGATCACGGGAATATTAGCGTCATGCAGCTTGGCGGCCATGGCCCGAGAGGTCCTCTGCAGGTAATCCATGCTCGCGCTCGCGTCCGCATGCTTCTGCAGAATGACGAGCGCGGCGTCCTCATACGTCGTGCTCCAGACATGTTTGTGGAATTTTCCGGGCTTGTCCTCTTCGTCTTTCGACTCCTTCTTCTTTTTCTTCTTGCCCGCCTTCTTGCCGGGCCCCAGGTCCGCGCCCGGCCCCGCGTCGGGCGACGCGTCGCCGCCGGACTCCGTAGAGCCGTCGAACAACGTGCCGCCGTCCAAGGCCGCCGCACTGCCTGCGGCCTTCAGCAGAGTTTGCGCGTCGGTCGGCGGCGCGAGGACCGGATGCGGCGCGGCCGGCGCGGCCGCCGCGCCGAAAGCGGACGGCGGCGCGGCGCCCGCGTTCAACATCGCCAAGGCCTCCTTGGCCTGGCGCATGACGACGTGCGTGTCGGGATCCGAGCCGAACTCGCGCTGGATGGCCTTGAGCTGGTTCCATTCGGTTTGGAGCGCGCCGACGGCGGTGGGATCGGCGGGCGACGCGGTGCGGATGCGGCGCCACAGGTCCGCGGCCTTCTCGTGGATGCCGCCGGCGGGAGCGGCCGCCGCGGGCAGTGCCGGCAGGGCGGCGGCCGCGTCCGCCCAGACGGGAGCTCCGCACAAGACTCCCAGAAAAGCAAGAAGCGCCGCGACCATGCGCACAGCTTAGCGCGCGCGCATGGAACGCTCTCGACGGCCGCGTCACGATCGCGTGACGAAATCGGCGCGTCACGCCGCGAAATCGTAGAATGAACCCATGACGCCCGAGGCGGTTCTCAAGGAAGTTTTCGGCTACCCCACGTTCCGCCCGGGCCAGCGCGAGATCATCGACGCCGTGCTGGCCGGCCGCGACTGCGTGGGCGTGATGCCCACCGGCGGCGGCAAGTCCCTGACCTACCAGATTCCGGCGCGCGCGCTGGGGGGGGCGACCTTGGTGGTCAGCCCGCTGATCGCGCTGATGAAGGACCAGGTGGACGCGGCCAACTCCGTGGGCCTGCGCGCGACCTTCCTCAATTCAAGCCTCAGCCCCGACGAGCGCCGCGCGCGCGTGGAGGGCCTGCGGCGCGGCGACTACGAGCTGGTCTACGCCGCGCCCGAAGGCTTGGAGGCGGGGGCCGGCGCGGCGCTGTCGGGCGCCAAGCTGTCCCTGATCGCCGTCGACGAGGCGCACTGCATCAGCCAATGGGGCCACGACTTCCGCCCCGCCTACCGCAACTTGAAAGGCCTCAAGGACCGCTTCGGCGCTCCGGTGCTGGCGCTGACCGCGACGGCCACGCCGCACGTCGTCTCCGACATCGTGGCCCAGCTGGCGATGCGCGACCCCCTGAGCGTGCGCGGCTCTTTTTTTCGCGCCAACCTGAAATTGTCGGCCTACCTGAAGGCGGGCGACAAGGCGTCGCCGCGGCCGGGCGCCGTCAACGACACGCGCGGCGCGATCCTGCGCCTGATCCGCGCGCGCGCCGGCGAGAGCGGCATCGTCTACTGCCTCTCGCGCCGCTCCGTGGAGAGCACCGCGGAATTTTTATGCGCGCGCGGGGTCAAGGCGATGGCCTACCACGCGGGCATGGACGCGCTCGCGCGCGAGCGCGCGCAGGACGCCTTTAAGCGCGACGACGCCGACGTGATCGTCGCGACGGTGGCTTTCGGCATGGGCATCGACAAGCCCGACGTGCGCTTCGTCATTCATAAGGATATGCCCCGCTCCGTGGAGGCCTACGCGCAGGAGGTGGGCCGCGCCGGCCGCGACGGCGCCCCCAGCGACTGCGTGCTGTTCTACTCCTGGGCCGACGTGATCGGCTACGAGCGCCTGACCTCCGACCTGCCGCCGGAGCTGTCGCAGTGGCACCGCGAGCGCGCGCGGGAGATGTTTCGCCTGGCCGAACGCCGCGCCTGCCGCCACCAGGCGCTCTCGCGCCAGTTCGGCGAGGCGCTGTCCGCCTGCGCCGCCTCCTGCGACGTCTGCGGCGGCCTCGACCCGGTGGGGGCCGCGCCCGAAGTCGCCATGACGCGCGCCTCCTTCGGCGCGCGCGCCGCCGCCGCGGAAGCTCCGGCCTCGGCCGGCTCGCCGCTGTTTCAGAAGCTGCGCCAGCTGCGCAAAAAGCTGGCCGACGCGCGCCACGTGCCCGCCTACATGGTCTTCAACGACGCGACCTTGCAGGCCATGGCCGCCGCGCGCCCGCAGGACGAGGACGGCCTGCGCCGCATCCCCGGCGTCGGCCCCAAGAAGTGGACCGACTACGGCGAGATCTTTCTTTCCGCGCTGCGCGACGGCTGAGGGGCTTTTAGACGCCGCGGTTCAGAACGAGCCAGAATGCGCTGAGGCGGCGTACGGCCTCGGAAAACTCCTCGAAGTCCACCGGCTTGACGACGTAGCCGTTGGCGCCCAACCTATAACTGCGCAGGACGTCCTGATCGATCTTCGAGGCAGTCAGAATCACCACGGGGATGACCCGCGCCGCGGCGTCAGACTTCAGCGCGGACAGCACGTCAAAACCGTCGATCTTGGGCAGCTTGAGGTCGAGCAGGATCAGACGCAGCCCCGCGACCGGCCCGCCCCGTCCCAGAACGAAATCAAGCGCCTCCTCGCCGTCGCGCGCCACCGCGACGCGGACGCCGCCGCGCACACGACGCAACGCGTCGAGAGCAAGCTCCGCCTCCTGAGCGTCGTCTTCGACGAGAAGAACCTCCGCGCCCTGCTCGGCCGTCAGCACCGCCGGAGGTGACGTCATTTCACGCCTTCCCGGCGCGCGGGAGCGCGAACGAAAACGTGGCTCCGGCGCCCGGCGCGGACATGGCCCAGATGCGGCCGCCGTGGCGCTTGACGATGCGCTGCGCGAGCGCGAGGCCGATGCCGGTGCCTTCGAACTCTTCGGACGCGTGCAGGCGCTGAAAGACGCCGAACAGCTTGCCCGCATGGCGCATGTCGAAGCCGGCGCCGTTGTCCTTCACGTAATAGACGCACTCGTTTTCGGCCGCGGCCCCGGCCCCGATCTCGACCGCCGGGTCCTTGCGGAGGCGGGTGAACTTAAAAGCGTTCGACAACAAGTTGAAGAACACCTGCCGCAGCATCGCGGCGTCGCCGCGCGCGTTCGGCAAGGGTCCGACCCGGACCTCGACCGCGCGGCCCGCCTCCTGCTTGAGGACGTCCTCCAGCACCGTGCGCGCGAGCTCGTTCATGTCGACGTCGCCGTTCATCATGTCCTTGCGGCCCAAGCGCGAAAACGCCAGAAGATCGTCGATGAGCGCGCCCATCTTCGCGCAGCCGCCGCGGATGACCGTGATCAGCCGGCGGCTTTCCTCATCCAGCGCTCCGGCGCACCGGCGCTCCAAGATGGCGGAGAAGCCGTCGATCTTGCGCAGCGGCGCGCGCAGGTCATGGGAGACGGAGTAGGCGAACGCCTCCAGCTCCTGGTTGGCCGCCGTGAGCTCGGCGGTGCGCGCGTTCACGCGACGCTCCAGTTCCGCGGCGCGGCCGCTGAGCGACTCTTCCATCCGCCAACGCTCCGTGACGTCGCGCACGGCCGCGTAATAGACCTCGTCGCGCTCGAAGGCCGCCGCGCGCCACAGCAGCCGGCGGCAGGACCCGTCCCGGCGCAGGACCCGGTTCTCCCACGTCAGGGCCGCGCCCGCCGCCGCGCGCAGCTCCAGCACGCGCGCGAGCGCCGCCGCGCGGTCGTCGGGGTGGATCAGATCCTCCAGGCGCATGCCGAGCAGCTCCTTTCGCTTGAAGCCGAGCGTCGGCTCCCAACTGTCGCTGAGCTCCCGCAGACGGCCGTCGAAGCCGATGACGCCCATCATGTCGAGCGACAGGGAGAAAAAGCGGCCGCACTGATCGCTCACGTGGGCGTGCGCGACCTTCGCGCTCAGCATCTGCGGCGCGTGCGACTTGGAGACGCACTCGACCGAGCACCTCACGCCGGGGCCGTCGGTGAACGCCCGCGCCTTGCACTCGTCGGTCATGAAGACGATCGGCGTTCCCCGGGCCTGGCACAGGCGGGCCAGCTCCGCAGTCTGCGGGCCGTCCATTCCCGGCATGCGCGCGTCGAGCAGCACCACCGCGAAGTCCTGCTCGCCGATGAGCTTGAGCGCCTCGGGGACGGAGGCGACCGCGACGACCCTGTGCCCCGAGGCCGCGAGCCCCGCCTCGAGGGCGCGAAGGTTCTCGCTATGATCGTCGACAAGCAGGACGCGGACGTCATGGCTCATACGGCAAGCCTCCTCAATTCTCGGCGCGCTCGCGCGCGCTCAAACGGACTGGCCCAGTTCCTCGGCCACGGCGGCCAGCAAGGCGCTCTTCGTGATCGGCTTGGTCAGGTAGCGGCTGCCGCCGGCGTCCAGATGGCGCAGAAAATCCCCATCGGCGTTCGAGGCGGTCAGGAACACGATCGGCAGGTACGCGCCTGCCGGCAGCGCCCGCAGCCTCCCGCAGACGTCGAAGCCGCTCTCCGCCGGCATATGCGCGTCGAGCAGCACCAAGTCCGGCTCCAAGCTCCGGATCTCCTCGGCCAGGCCTTCGCCGGCGGGAAGACACGTCACGTCGTAATGCTCCCGCAGCCAGCTTTCGACGATTTTCAGGAAGTCCTTCTCGTCGTCCACCACGACGATCCGGCGCCTCGACTCCGCGTTCCCCTTCATCGCGCTCCTCCCGGTCCGACGGACGCGCCCCGGTCCGCCGCCTGCGGCGGCGCCGCGACCTGCCCCGACAGCGGCAGCCGGACGACGAACGTCGTTCCTCCGCCCGGCCGGCTTTCGACCGCGATGTGGCCGCCGTGCATGTCCGCGATCTGCTTGCAGATCGACAGCCCCAGTCCCGTGCCTTTGTAGCCGTCCGCCCCGCGCTCGCGCGAAAGCTGCCGGAAGCGAGTGAAGATCGCCGCCGTTTTCTCCGGGGGGATGCCGACGCCGTCGTCGCTCACGGCCAGCGCGAAATACCCGTCCGGCGCGACCGACGCGCTCACCCGGACCCGGGCGCGGGCGAAGCGCAGGGCGTTGTCGACGAGATTGACCGCCAGCTGCTCGAAGAGCTCGCGGTCCGCGTGCAAAGGAGGCAGGCCCCGGGCGCAGTCGATCTCAAGCGCCAGGGCCCGATCGGCGGCCGCGCGCCGGAAGTCCGCGACGACGCCGGCGATCAGCGCGGCCGCGTCGATCGGCTCCGGCGCGAGCGTCGCGCCGCCCGAGCACAGGCGGGAATGATCCAGGATCTTGAGCGTCATCCGCTCCACGCGCTCCACCTGCCGCCGCGCCATCTCGACGAGCGCGGCCTGCTCCCCGGACAGAGGCGCATGATTGTCGTCGCCCAAGTCGATGATCGCGCACTTGATGATCGTCAGCGGCGTGCGCAGGTCGTGGGCGAGAGTGTCGATCCACTGGTCCTTCATCTCGTCGAGCTTGCGCCGCTGGGCGACCTCCGCATTCAACTGCTCCACGCGGCGCAGCTCGGTCACGTCGCGCAGGCTGGCCAGCGCCGCGCGAGAGCCGTTCCACGGCACCTCCGTCACGCGCATGTCGACCACCGCCGGCGAGCGGCCCTCGCGCGGGACGCTCAGCAGGACGGACTCTCCGACTTGGGCGCGATGGGCGAACGGCTTGCCCAGCAGCCGCAGCGCGCTTTCGCCCAAGACGGCCTCGGCCGCCGCGTTGACGAACCGCACGACGCCCGCCGCGTCGACGACGACCATCCCGTCCGCGGCGGCACGGATGACCTGGTCGCGCTGGGCGAGCACGCCCTTGCGCTCGATGGCGTAGCGGATGGAGCGCTTGAGCAGGCGCGAGTCGGAACTGGCCTTGATCATGAAGTCCTGCGCGCCCAGGCGCATGGCCTCCAGCGCGGTCTTCTCGTCGCCGAGATTCGTCGAGACCAGCACCGGCGTGTCGGGTGCGGCGCGCAGCACCGCCATGGCCGCTTCCAATCCCTGCGCGTCGGGCAGGCCCAGATCGACGAGCACCGCGTCGTAGCGGAACGAAAGGAGCTTCGTCAGGCCCTCGGAGAGCCGCGCCGCGGACTCCAGCTCGAAGCTCAGCGCCATCCCGTCCGCCTCATCGAGGCACAACCGGATCAGCTCCACGTAGTCCGGATCGTCCTCGATCACCAGCACGCGAACCGAGTTCTCGATCATGACCGGCTCCCGAGGGGTCCATCGGGAGGGCTTAGGCCGCCACCCTTTGAAATTAGTATAATTCCAACGCGGCGCGGGCGCAAGACCCCTGGCCCGGAATTTACGAAAATTTTACTATGCGTCAGACCCGAAAACGCGGCGCGCGGCGCTCGCGCGCGGCGGCCAGGCCCACGGCCAGGTCCGGCCCGCGAAACGCGCGCGCCTGGCCGCGCGCCTCGAAAGCCAGGAACGGCGCCAGGTTTTGCTGAAGCCGCGTCTCCGCCTTGAGCAGGCGCAGGGCCGGGCCGCTGCCCGCCGCGATCTCGCGCGCCAGCGCCTCGACGCGCGCGTCGAGCGCCTCCGCCGCCGCGCTCACGCCGCCGCCCCACGCCTCCAGCTCCCGGCCGGTGAAGGTCCGGCCGGCGGCCAGCAGTTCGCGCGCGCGCGCGCCGCCGAACGCGGCGCGCGCCAGCGGCCAGGCCGCCATGCCCGGGTTGAGGCCCAGGCGCACGAAGTTGAAGGACAGGCGCGCGTCCTCGGCGGCCGCGCGCAGGTCGGCGGCCAGCGCCAGGCACAGCCCCGCCCCGAAGGCCGCGCCCTGCACCTTGGCGACCACGATCTGCGGCAGGGCGCGCACGGACAGGAACGCGCCGTAGAAGCGGCGCATGCGCGGGGCCAGGTCGGCGGCGGAGCGGCGTTGGTTGCGCGCGATGAAGTCCAGGTCGCCGCCCGCGCAGAAACAGCGGCCGGCGCCCTCCAGCACCACGACCTTCGTGCGCGAGCGCGCCGCGCGGCGCGCGGCGGCGGAGAACTCCGCGGCCGTCTCCTCGTCCAGCGCGTTCAGCGCCTCGGGGCGGTTGAGCGTCAGGCGTCCGACCGGACCGTCCTCGCTCCAGAGCACCCGCGCCATGGGCCGATTATACAAAGTGATAGAATCGTCCGCGTGGG
>JAJXVH010000107.1 GCA_021782205.1 bacterium
GAATCTGCGCACGCCGGAGCCCTTCGCACGCCGCGCCGTTGCCGCCGCGCCCGCCGCCGCGCCGTTGCCGCGCGAGCGTCAACTCGCGCTCGACGCCCTGCTGGAACCAGAAACGAAAGCGCCGGAATCACTGCCGCCCGGCCCGCCCGGACTGGCCCAGCGACCGCAGCCGCGCGCGCCGGAACCCCTCTTCCAATCCACGCCCGAGCCCGCTCCCGCCGCGCCGCGCGCGCAGCCCGCGCCCGCGCGCGGAACGCCCGAAACATTGCCCGCCGGAGCGTTGGCGCTGGGCCCGCGCCCCGTCGCGCGCGCCGCGGAGCCCGCCATCGCCTCCGACGCGCCCGACGCCCCGCCCCAGTTCGACGCGTTGCCTCCGCTGCTGGTCCTGCTTAAGGATCGCGACCCGCGCCTGCGCGCGCGCGCCGCCGATGAACTGGGCGCGCTGGGCGCCGTTTCGCCCGCCGTCGTGCCCGCGCTCACGCGCGCTCTCAAGGATCGCCGCCGCCGCGTGCGCGCCAGCGCCGCGCTGGCGCTCGGCAACCTGGGCGCCGCCGCCGACCCGTCGGTGCCCGCGCTGGTCGCCGCCTTGCGCCGCGGCCCGGAGGAGGTGTCCTGGAGCGCCGCGCTCGCGCTGGGCCGCGTCGGCACGCCGCGCGCGCGACGCGCCTTCGCCCGCTACGCGCGCAAATCCGCGGGAGAGTTTCTCGAACGGCAATCCGCGCGGTAGAAACACCATCGCGTTGAACACCGCGAAGAATCCCGACTAAAATTGTCGACTGACGCTGGAGTCACCATTTTCCGGCGATTTCCAGGAACGGCTCGCCTTTACGCCGTCGCGGTGGGACCGTCGGACTCGCGCTGCTCGGCGGGATGGCGGATGTCCTTGCCCAGGACCATGAAGATCACGTCCTCGGCGATGTTGGTGGCGTGGTCGGCGATGCGCTCTAAATTGCGCGCGATCAAAATCACGTCCATGCCGCGCTGGATGGCCGAGGCGTCGCGCTGCATCAGGTGGACCAACTCGTTGAACGTCTGGCTCTTGAGGCGGTCCTCCTCGTCGTCGCGGCGGATGACCTCGCGCGCCAGCTCCACGTCGCCGCGCGCGAAGCTGTCGAGAGCGTCCTTGAGCATGCCGGCCGCGACCTCCACCATGCGCGGGATGTCGCCGAGCTTGATGTGCGGCTCCTTGCAAAGGAACACGCCCGTCTCGGCGATGTTGACGGCCTGGTCGCCCACGCGCTCCAGGTCCGAGTTGATCTTGAGCGCGGCCGCGATCAGGCGCAGGTCGCCGGCCGCGGGCTGATGCAGGGCGATGAGCTTCAGGCACACGTCGTCGATCTCCAGGTGCAGGCGGTTGACCTGGCGCTCCCAGTCCTCGACGGCGGTCAGGTGCGCCTCGTCGCGCTCGACGACCAGCTTCACCGCCGCGTGGATCATCTCCTCGCACAGCCCGCCCATGCGCAGCAGGCGTCCGCGCAGGTCTTCCAAGTCCGCGTCGAAGTGCCGTTTCATCTCAGCCGAACCTCCCGGTGATGTAGTCCTCGGTGCGCTTGTCGGAGGGCTTGGTGAACAGGCCCTGCGTGGGCCCGAACTCCACCAGCTCGCCCGACAGCATGAAGGCGGTGTGCGCCGAGACGCGCGCGGCCTGCTGCATGTTGTGCGTGACGATGACCACGGTGAGCTGGTCCTTGATCTCCAGCAGGAGCTCCTCGATGCGCGCGGTCGCGATGGGGTCCAGCGCCGAGCACGGCTCGTCCATCAGCAGTACGCGCGGCTCCACGGCCAGCGCCCGCGCGATGCACAGGCGCTGCTGCTGGCCGCCCGACAAGCTCACGCCGGGGGATCTGAGCTTGTCCTTGACCTCGTCCCAGAGCGCGGCGCGGCGCAGGGACGTCTCCACGCGCTCGGCCAGCTTCACGCGGTCGCGCTCGCCGTTGAGCGTCAACCCGGCGGCGACGTTGTCGAAGACGCTCATGGTGGGGAAGGGATTGGGACGCTGGAAGACCATGCCCACCTCGCGGCGCAGGAGCACCGGGTCCCAGTCCAGCACGTTGCGCCCGCCCAGCAGGACCTCGCCGCCGCAGAAAGCCCCGGGCAGGGCCTCGTGCAGGCGGTTGAGGCAGCGGATCAACGTGGACTTGCCGCAGCCCGACGGGCCGATGATGGCGGTCACGGCGTTGGCGCGCACGTCCATGGAGACGCCCTTCAGGACCGGCGCGCCCCCGGCATAGCCCGCGCGCAGGCCGCGCACGGACAGGATGATCTCGGGCGCGGGGGACGCGGCCGTCGCGGGAGCCGGAAGAGCCGATGCGGTCTTGGGGTCGGGGTCCATGATCGGGTTCATAGGATACTTTAAAGCGCTCCGGTCGACGGCGGCCTCAGCCAGACGCGCGCGGCCACGTTGACGGCCAGCATGAACGCCATGAGGATCAGCGCCGCGGCCCAGGCCTGCCGGTGCCAGTCCGCGTAGGGGGAGATCGCGTAGTTGTAGAGCGTGTGCGGCAGGGTGGCGATGGGGCCCAGCATGCCCTGGTCCCAGTAGCGGTTGCCGAACGCGGTGAAGATCAACGGCGCCGTTTCCCCGGCGGCGCGCGACAGCGCCAGCAGGGCGCCGGTGGCGATGCCGCGTCCGGCGGTCGGCAGGACCACGAAGGCGGCGACCTTCCAGCGCGGCACGCCCAGCGCCAGCGCCGCCTCGCGGAGGGTGCCGGGCACCAGGCGCACGAATTCCTCCGTGTTGCGCAGGACGATGGGGATCATGATCAGCGCCAGCGCCGTGGAGCCCGCCAGCGCGCTGAAGCGCCTCATGGGCATCACCACCAGCGCGTAGGCGAACAGGCCGATCACGATCGACGGCACGCCGTTCATCACGTCGGCGGCGTAGCGCACGCAGAACGCGAAGCGGCCGGCACGCCCGTATTCGGCCAGGTAGACGCCGGAGGCCACGCCCACGGGAACGCCCATGAGTCCGGCCAGCCCCACGACTTTCACGGAGCCCACGATCGAGTTGGCGATGCCGCCGCCGGTCTCGCCCACGGGCTTGGGCAGCTCGGTCAGAAACGACCAGCTCAACGACGCCGCGCCCTTCCAGGCGATGTAGCCCAGTATGCCGAGCAGGACCCCGGCGGACACCGCCGCGCACGCCGCGGTGGCGGCCAGCATCAGCGCGTTGGCGCGGCGGCGGCGGGCGTAGACGGCCGCGTTCACGCGCGCCCCTCCAGGCGGTAAATCATCAGCCGCGCCAGGCCGTTGATGACCACGGTCACGGCCAGCAGCGCCAGCCCGACGGCGATCAGCGCGGAGAGGTGCGCGTCGCCGGCGGCCTCGGCCAGCTCGTTGGCGATGACCGCGGCCATGCTGTAGCCGGGCGCGAACAACGAAGCGGAAATGTCGGGCGCGTTGCCGATGACCATGGTCACGGCCATGGTTTCGCCGAGAGCCCGGCCCAAGGCGAGAAAGCACGCGCCGAAAATACCCGAGCGCGCGTAGGGAAGGCTCACGCCGCGCACCACCTCCCAGCGCGTCGCGCCCAGAGCATACATGCCTTCCTTGAGCGGCGGGGGCACCGTGCGCAGGACCTCGCGCGCGACCGTGGTGATGTAGGGCAGGATCATCAGCGCCAGGATCAGACCGGCCGCCAGGAAGCCCACGCCGTAGGGCGCGCCGCGAAAGAAGGGAAGAAAACCCAAGGTCTGCGTCAGCCACGGCTCCACGGCGCGCACGGCCGGCACCAGAATAAAAACGCCCATCAGCCCCAGGATCACGCTGGGCACGGCCGCCAGGAGCTCGATGGCGAAACCCAACGCGTCGGCCAGCCGCCGCGGCGCCAGCTCCGTGAGGAAGACGGCCGAGCCCACGCCCAGCGGCACCGCGATCAGCAGGGCCAGCGCGGAGGTGACCGCCGTGCCGTAAAGAAATGGAAGCGCGCCGAAGGAGCCTCCCACGGGGTCCCATGTCCGGCCCCACAGGAAAGCGGGACCGAACTGCGCCCACGTGGCGCGCGACGCCCAGCTCAGCTGCACGGCCAACGCCAGCGCCGCCAACAGGATGAGACCGGCCGCGGCCGCCAGCGAGAGCCGGAAAATGCGATCTCCGAATCTCTCGCCGGCGGCGCGGGTCATTCTATTGAATCGTCTCGATAGTCTTGGCGACCATCGCCTTGACCGTCGCCGGCAGAGGCGCGTAGCCCAGGGCCGGCGCCATCGCCTGACCGTCCTTGAGCATCCAGCGCAGGAAGCCCTTGAGCTCCGCGCCCTTGCCCGCGGTATTGCGCGGGTAGACCAGCAGCCAGGTGAAGGTCGAGATCGGATAGGAGTTCGGACCCGGGGCGTCGGTGATGGAGACGCGGTAGTCCTTGGGCATGTGGCGCGCCGCACCGGCCGCGGCCGCGGTCACGCCCGCGATCGACGCCTTGAGGAACTTGCCGCTCTTGTTGCGCACCGAGCCGAAGGACATCTTGTTCTGCAGGGCGTAGATCAGCTCCACGTAGCCGACGGCGCCCGGCGTCTGCTGGACCAGGCCGGAGACGCCCTCGTTGCCCTTGCCGCCCAGGCCCACGGGCCAGTTGACCGAGGTGCCGCGGCCCACCGTCTTCTCCCACGCGGGGCTGACCTTGGAGAGGTAGTCGACCCAGCAGTACGTCGTGCCCGAGCCGTCGGAGCGGTGCACCACGGTGATCGCCAGGTCCGGAAGCTTCACGCCCGGGTTGAGCTTGGCCAGCGCCGGGTCGTTCCAGTTCGTGATTTTGCCCAGGAAGATCGCGGCCAAGGCCGCGCCGTCGAAGCGCAGTTCGTCGACGCCGGCCACGTTGAAGACCGGGATGTCGGCGCCCATGACGGTGGGCAGGTGCAGGACCTTGCCGCCGGCCTTTTGAATCTGCTCGTCGGTCATCGGGCCGTCGGTGGCGCCGAAGTCCACGGTCTTCTCGGTGAACTGACGGATGCCGCCGCCGGAGCCGATGGACTGATAATTGATCTGCAGGTCGGGCTTGACCTTGTGGTACTCGTCGGACCATTTCGAGTAGATCGGGTAGGCGAACGTGGAGCCGGCGCCGGTCAGGGTTTCGGCCCGTACGGCCGTCGCCGCGAGCAGGACGGCGGCAAAGAGCGGGAGCTGCTTCATCTTGGTTTCTCCTGTGGTGATCTTAGCGTCGAGATGTGACGAACGCGTGACGCCCGTCCGACGGCCGGGTGACGGCCGCCGGACGGGCGGGGAGGAGCGTCTTCTTTAGAACTTGAAGAACGCCGACAACTGGTAGCGGTTGTTGGTCGCGTAGCGGTTGTTGGCGTCGTTGTAGGTGTCGCGCGTCTGGCTGATCTCGCCGGAGAAGCGCAGCCAGTCGAACGCGTCGTACATCACGCTGACGTAGCCGTATTGGATCTTCGGCGCGATCGCCGCCGCGAGCGCGGGCGTGTAGGAGAACGCGCCCAGGTTGCGGCCCTCGACCTGCGAGTATCCCGCCGACGCCGCCCACTGCTTGAGGCTGTATTGCAGGTGCGTGCGGAAGGCGCGCACGCGCAGCAGTTCGAAGGCGCCCGTGCTGTTGACGCCGCCGATGCCCGAGTCGATGGCGCCGTCGGCACCCGTGGTCGCCGCCCCGAGGCCCGGCACGCCCATCGTCAGGCCCGCGTACTCCAGGCCGCCCACGCCGGTGCCGCCCCCGGCCTCGCCGCCCCACACCAAGGTGTTGTCGCGGCTCTTGCCGTCGGACGACGGGATGATCGGCACCAGGAAGTCGAACGCCGCGGCCTGGCCGGTCGGGTTGCCGATGCCCGCGGTGCGCGTGGGGATCATCACGCCGCTGAGCGCGGCCGACAGGCCCACCATCGACGTGTAGGCGCCGTTGATCGACGCGCCTTTGATGCGGGTCGAGGCGACGCGCAGTCCGCCCTGCCACTCCGGCGAGCCGGAGTTCATCTCCGCGGGCTTGGCCGCGTCCGCCGCGGTTTCCAGCGTCCAGCCGTCGGCGATGACGTGCGTGTCCATCGCGCGCGCCTGGGCGAAGCGGCGGTAGAGCATGCCGGGCGAGGGCAGGATCGTGGTCTCGCCGGGGAAGTAGTAGGGCTGCCAGCCGAACAAGGACCAGGTCTGGCCGATCTTGGCGTTGAACTCGCCCTTGGTCAGGTCCACGTAGGCGTGGCGCACGCGCAGGGCGGGGTTGTTGAAGAAGTTGTTCTCCGACTGCGCGCCGGGCGTGGCGCCCGGGGCCGTGGTGACGCCCTGGTTGCCCAGGAAGTCGATCTCGAAGATGCCCTTGGTCTTCCAGCCCGAGTCGGTGGTCGGGATGGTGATCTCGCCGCCCAGGCGGCTGTTGCGCACGCTCATCTCCTCGCGGCTTTTCTGGCCCGCGACGGTGTTGGGCTTGGAGATCAGGTTGTTGTCGGGCTCCTCGGTCAGGCTCTGCGTGGTGTCGTAGATCGAGTCGGTCTCGACGAAGCCGTAGAGACGCAGGGACGCGCCCTTGAGGAAGCTGGTGGTGACCAGCAGAGGCGCGTCGCCGTCCTTGGCCGGCGACATCGGCGCGGCGGCGGCGTCGGACGGCACGTCGGTCTGCGGCGTGAAGGCGTCGGCGGAAGCGGCGGCGGGTACGGCGGCGGCGAGTATCAAGGCGAAGAGCGCGTCTCGGCGTCGGCTCATTTATTCCCCCAGAATTATTTTTAACGGCGACGGATTAAACGACATCCGCGGGTCAAGACCTGTGCGGCGCAGGTCACGTTCGCGTGACGAACGCGTGACGCGCCGCGTCAGGCCGCGGGGCGCAGCGTGAAGCGGAACGTCGAGCCGCCGGGCCGGCGGCTCTCCACGGACACTTCTCCGCCCTGCGCCTCGACCAGGTGCTTGACGATGGACAGGCCCAGGCCGGTGCCGCCGGCGTCGCGCGAGCGCGCCTTGTCCACGCGATAGAAGCGCTCGAAGACGCGCGGCAGGTCCGCCTCCGGGATGCCCACGCCGGTGTCGGCCACGCTCACGCGCGCGCCGCTCTTCCACGACTCGGCCGAGACGGTCACCGCGCCGCCGGGCTCGGTGTATTTCAAGGCGTTGTCGAGGAGGTTGGCCAGGATCTGGCGCAGCTGGTCCGGATCGCCCGACGCGCGCGGCGGCGGCGCTGCGGCGGGCGCGACGCTCAGGGCCACGCGCCGCTCCTCGGCGACGGGGGCGAACGCGCGCGCCGATTCGGCCAGCAGCGCGGGCAGGTCGACGGCGGCCAGGCGCGGCGCGCGGTGGCCGGACTCGATGGCCGACAGGTCCAAGAGGTCGTCGACGAGCTTGGTCAGGCGGTCGGCGTGCTCCTCGATGGTGCGTACGAAGTCCTCGCGGTTCTCGCGGTCGTCGAGCGCGCCGTGGCGCAGGGTCTCCGCGTAACCTTTAATGGAGGCCAGCGGCGTGCGCAGTTCGTGGCTGACGTTGGCCACGAAGTCGCGGCGCACCTGCTCCAGGCGGCGCAGGCGCGTGATGTCGTGCAGGACCAGCAGGGCGCCGGCCGGACGGCCGTCCTGCGTCAGGGGGGCGGCGTGCGCGTCGAAGGTGAGCTCCTCGGGCGCGAACAGGCGCACCTCCTGCGCCAGCGGCTTGGCCTCGCGCAGCACCGCGCCCAAGAGGCCGACGATGCCGTTGTGGCGCAAGGTCTCGATGTAGCGCCGCCCGCGCGCGGCCCGCGCGTCGACGCCCAGCAGGCGCGAGAGCGCGGGATTGACCACCAGCACCGCGCCCGCCGCGTCCACGGCCACCACCGCCTCCGTCATCTGGTCCAGCACGGCCGCCAACTGGGCCTTGTCGCGCGACAACTCGTCCACGGTCGCCTGCACGCGCGCGGCCAACTCGTTGAGCGTCCCGCCCAGCACGCCCAGCTCGTCGCCGCCCAGTTCCCGCACGCGCGAGGCGTAGTCGCCGGCGGCCATGCGCCGCGCCGCGTCGGCCATCTCCGCGACCGGCCGCGAGACGCCGCGCGCCAGCGCCGCCGCGGCCAGCAGGGCGGCGGCGAGCGCCGCCAGGGTCGTCCACAGCACCAAGGAGCGCGCGCGCCCGACGCGGCGCTCCACCTCGGCCAACGGCACCGACAGCCGCGCGACGCCCAGCAGGCGGCCGCCGCCCAGGACGGGGGCCGCGGCATAGAGCATGCCGCGGTCGACCGTGACGCTGTGGCGCGAGGCCACCAGCGCGCCGCCGGACAGCGCC
>JAJXVH010000108.1 GCA_021782205.1 bacterium
GGGCGCGCTCGCAGGCGCGGCCGCTCGCGCGACGGCGGCGGCGGGAGCGGCGACCGTGAGGGCGGCCGCGGGGAAAGTCGGGACCGCGGCGAGGGCGGCCAGCGGGGCCGCGAGCAGGCCCAGCGCCGCGGAAGGCGCCGCGAGAGACGTCGCCACGGGCGGAGCGGAGACGACGTCCAGGCCGGGCGCGCGCAAAACCTGGGCTCCGGCGGGAGCTGCCACAAGCAACGCGACGAATATCCGTCTCACCCCGCCATTTTAACGCCGCAAGGGCGCGCGCGGGACGTGCGAAAGTCCCAGGCTGGGACCGACAAACGGCCCGGCGTGCGCAGGGTCCGTCAGCCGCGCGGCGGCGTCACTTCACCTTCGGCAGTTGCGCGATCTCCGCGTAGAGATGCACCGCGGAGGCGATGGCCTTCTGGAACATGCCCAGGTGCAGGCTCTCGTTCTCGGAATGCGGGTTGGACAACGGGTCCTCCACGCCGATGAGAAGGGCCGGCGCGCCCTTGAGCGCTTTGGCGAAAGGGCCGACGAACGGGATGGAGCCGCCGCAGCCCATGTCCACGGACTTGCGGCCGTAGCCTTTTTCGAGCGCCCGGCGCGCGGCGGCGAAGGCGGGGGCGTCGGTGTCGGTGGTCCAGGCGGGGCTGGCGGATTCTCCGGAGAACTCCACCGCCACGCCCCAGGGGGCGTTCTTTTTCAAATGCTTCTTCAATGCTTCGAGAGTCCTCTTCGCGTCCATGCCGGGCACCAGGCGGATGCCCATGTGCGCCCACGCGGCGTCGTTGATGATGTTCGCGCAGTCCTTCTTCGACGAGGCCTGGATCGCGTTGACGGAGAACGACGGCCAGTACCAGTTCGAGCGGAGAAGGTCCTTCGGCGCGACCATCAGCTTGGTTCCCTTGAACACGCCGGACTGGGCGCGGAAGAGCTTTTCCGGGTACTTGAGGACCTTGAGGCTGGCCTCGGCGGCTTTGCCGGGCTTCTGCACGCCCTTGTAGACGCCGGCAATCAGCATGCGGCCCTTCGCGTCCGTGCACGACGCGATCATCTTGGCGAGCGCAACCACGGGGTCGGCGGTGGCGCCTCCCCACATGCCGGAGTGCAGGGGGTGGTCCATGGAGCGCACGGTCACGTCGAGCGCGGCCAGGCCGCGCAGGGCCACGGTGATCGACGGCGTGTCGTGGTCGAAGTTGCCGGTGTCGGTGAGTACGATGGCGTCGGCCATGACTTTCGCCGCATACTTTTCCAGGAACGGCTCCAGGTTGTCGGAGCCGCACTCCTCCTCGCCTTCGATGATCAGCTTGACGTTGACCGGAAGGGAGCCGTGCGTCTTCAGCCACGACGCGATGGCGCTGGTGTGCGCCACGGCGCCCGCCTTGTCGTCGGCGCAGCCGCGGCCCCAGAGGCGGCCGTCGCGCTCGGTCGGCTCGAACGGAGGGGACTTCCAAAGCTCCTCGCGGCCGGCGGGCTGAACGTCGTGGTGCGCGTAGAGAAGGAGGGTGGGCTTGCCCGGGGCGTGCAGCCAGTCGGCGTAGACGTAGGGATGAGCGCCGGGAAGAGTCAGGATTTCCACGTTCTCCAAGCCCCGCGCGCGGCACAGAGCCGCGACGGCCTCGGCCGAGCGCACCACTTCTTTCGGGTCGAAGCCCGGAAACGAGACGCTGGGGATGCGGGCCAGGACCTTCAGGTCTTCCAGAAAAGAGGAGTAGTTTTCGGCGGCGTAAGCGGCGGCTTTTTGGGTGTCCATGCGCGGATTCTAGCGTTTCGCGGCACTCTCGGCCAGCGGCGAATTGTTAAACTGACGCGTGCCCATCATCCCGCGCTACATCCTGCGGCAGTTCCTGCCCCTGTTCGGAGCGGGACTGGCGTTGTTTCTGGGCGTGCTGCTGATGAACCAGTTCTTGCGGCTGTTCACCATGGCCATGCTCAAGGGCCTGCCGCTGTGGTGGATATTGGCGTGCTTCGCGCGGCTCCTGCCGTCGTTTGCGAGCCTGGCCCTGCCCATGGCCTACCTGGTCTCGGCGATGGTCGCGCTGGGGCAATTGTCCGACTCCGGCGAGGCCATGGCCCTGCGCGCCAGCGGTTTTTCCTTCCGGGAGATCGCGCGGCCGTTTTTGTGGACGGCGCTGGCCCTGTCGGCGCTGCTGCTCTACGTCAACCACAAGGCCGGTCCCGAGGGTTTCCACGCGTTTCGCGAGCGCACCAGCGAGGCGGGGCAGAAGCTGGCGCGCATCGACCTGGAGCCGGGCGTGTTCACCGAGCTGGGCCCGTGGCGCCTGTTCGCGCGCGACGCGGATTCGTCGAGCGGCCGCATGGAGGGCGTCTATCTGGTGCGCCCCGACGGGGCCGAGGCCGCGCGCGTCAGCGCCGAGCGCGGCAGCCTGGCGCTCGACCCGGGCCGCGGCGTCAGCCTGGAGCTGGAGGACGGACAGCTGCAGCTGCCCAACTCCGACCCGGAGAAGCTTTTGACCGGCCGCTTCGAACGCTACGACGTGTTCCTGCCGCTGGCCGCGCCCGCGGCGCCGCGCGAGGAGGACATTCAAGAGCTCAACACGCGCGCCCTGCGCGCGCGCGCCGCCGACGCGGCCACGCCGCATGATCGCAGGCTTGAGTATCTCGTCGAAGCGGCGGCGCGGTCGGCGGGGGCGTTGTCGCCGTTCGTTTTTTTCTGGATCGCGGCGCCGCTGGGGCTGGGCCTGAAGCGCCGCGCGCGCGGCGCGGACTTCGCGATCAGCCTGGTGGTGATGTTCGCGTTCTACGGCCTGTTCATGATGGGCGTAAGCCTGGGCCGCCGGCATGAGGCGCTGACCGGCGTCGCACCCTGGATCGCGGACGCCGCGGGGCTGGTCGCGGGCGCGTGGCTGACGCGGCGGGCGGCGGCGCAGTGACCATCTTCACGCGCCACATGCTGGGCCGCTTCTTCAAGCCGTTCCTGTTCGGCCTGGCGCTGTTCGCCCTGCTGATCTTCCTGGGCGACACGTTCGACAAGATGAACTACATCGTCAAGTCGAAGGCGCCGCTGGGGATCATCTTCGAATGCCTGTGGTTGGGCGTGCCTTACTGGGCCGTGCGCGTGATTCCGATGGCCACCTTGCTGGCCACGCTGACGGCGATGAGCGGCTTCGTGCAGAGCGGCGAGTGGCTGGCCACGCAGGCCTGCGGGCTGGAGACGCGGCGCTTCTGGCTGCCCATCCTCGGCGGCTCCGCGTTGGTGGCGCTGGGCGCGTTCGCCGCCCAGGAGACGGTAATGCCGGCCGCGTGGGCGCGCTCCCAGCGGCTGTGGCATGAGCGCGTGCACCCGGAGTGGGAGTGGTCGCAGTATTCCGACGTGGTCTTCGCCGTGGGCCCGGAGCGATTCATCCAGGCCAAGCTGTTTTTGCCGCGCGACGGGCGGCTGGAGCGGCCCATCCTGGACCGGCTGGACGGCGCCGACGTGGTCTCCCAGTTGGACGCGAAATGGGCGCAATGGGATCCGGCCGGCCGGCGCTGGGTGTTCCATCAGGGCGTGGAGCGGACGTTCGGCGCCGAGGGCGTCGTCGAGACGGCCTTCGACGCGAAGATGTCCGACCTGGACGTGCCGCCGCTGGAGCTGATCCCGCGTCCGCGCAGCCCCGACGAGATGACCTTGCGCGAGGTGCGCTCCTACGCGCGCCGCGTGGGCCGTTTCGGCGGCTCGCCGCGCGACTACATGGTCGCCGCGCAGTCCAAGCTGGCCTATCCGTTCGCCAACGTGGTGGTCTGCGCGCTGGGCATTCCCATCGCGTTGCGCCTACGCAAGTCCTCGCGCGTGCTCAGCTTCTGCGGCGCGCTGGGAATATCCTTCGCCTATCTGTGGCTCATGGAAGTGGGCCGCGCGCTGGGCGTGGGCGGAACCTTCCCGCCGTGGGTCGCCGCGTGGTCGGCCGACGCGGCGTTCGGCGCGCTGGCCGCGGTCTTGATCGCGCGGTGGGATCTGTGAAGTTGCTAATATTCCGGATGATCGCTCTCTTCGCCCGATCCTTGGGCGGCCTTTCCTGACGCTGCGCGGGCTGGTTCCCTACCTGGCGTTCGCCTACTCCACTTTTTTAAGGCTGACGATACGGATCAAGACGGTCCGCGGCGGCCTGCGCGACGATCTGCGCGCCAAGGAATGCCGCTTCATCTACGCGTTCTGGCATCAGCGCCAGGCGTTCTTTACCGTCACGCACCGCAATGACAAGGTTGCCATTCTGATCAGCCGCTCCCGCGACGGCGACATGATCGCCGACACGATCCGGCTTTGCGGCGTTCCCTCGGTGCGCGGCTCGTCGACGCGGGGCGCTTGCGGGGCGGTGCGCGCGCTGATGGATGCGTTGGGCTCCGGCCTGGACATCGGGATCACGCCCGACGGCCCCAAGGGCCCGGCTCGCGAAGTCAAGGAAGGCGTGCTCTTCCTGGCGCAAAAACTGGGCGTGCCCATCCTGCCCATCACCAGCGCCCAATCCCACAAGATCGTGCTGGCGCGCGCGTGGGACCGCTTTCACATTCCTCTGCCCTTCGGCCGCGGCGCGGTGGTCTACGGCGAGCCGGTGTTCATCGGCCCGCACGACGACCTGGCCGCCAAGGCCGCGGAACTGAAAGTCCGCCTGGACGCCATCACTCTGGAAGCCGAAGCGCTGGTCGCTTAGGCTAGTTTCCGGAGGGCTGGCTGTTGAGTTCCTGCTGGGCCTTGTCGGCGTCGGCGCGCACGCGCGCGGCGTCGGAGGACGGCATGTCCGCGCGCGCGTGGTCGGAGGTCACCGGCTGGATGTCCGCGTCCGAGCCTTCGACGCGGCGATATTTTTCCTCGGAGCCGCCGAACAGGAAGCTGAGCTGGACCGCGCCGCCCACCTCGCGCGGGATGCGGGTGGTGTTGCCTTGGTTCTGGATGACGATGCTCTGGTTGCCGACCTCGCCCGAGACGTCGATGATCAGGTGCAGGAGATTGACGCCGCTGCCGGCGGTGAAGGTGGCGCCGTTGGAGGTCTGCGCCATGTTGTGCTTGATGCCCGCGCGGATGGGGATGTTGATCCAGGAGCGGTTGAACACGTCGATCTCGGTGCCAGCGCCCACCTCCTGGTCCGCGTAGCCGTCCAGCGGCGTCAGGTTGCGCGTCAGATCCGCGTCGGCGGCGAAGCGCCACCAGTGGAAAGGCGCGAAGGACAGGCCGGAGCGCACGGTCGGATTGATCGCGAACTTGCCGGACACGCCGTCGGTCGCGGCGCTGGAGGGGTTGTCGAACTTGGGGTTGTTGAGGTTGCGTCCGGTCACGCCCAGGCGCGGGCTCCAGGAGACGCCATTGAAGGTTTTGTCCAAATCCCAGAGAGCGCCCGCGTCGACGCCCAGGTTTCCGCTCGACGCGTTGTTGTTGCTGCTGTTGAAGCTGGAGACCACGTTCGAGCCGACGCCGTTGTTTTTGACGATATAGAAGCGGTCGTAGCCCACGTCGGCGCGCATCGCTTTGACGTCGCCGCCGAGGTAGAGTCCCGGCACCCACGGCAGTTCGTGGCCGTAGCCCAGGCCGAGTTCGGCGATGCGGGCGCCGCGCACGATCAGATTTGATTGGTTGTTATTGATTGTTCCAGGCGTGACGTTGACGGTGTCGATATTTCCGGCGCCGGCACCCGCGACCACGTAGCCGTTGAGAAACGCGGTGAACTTTCCGATCTTGAGGCTGCCGCCGCCGCCCACGTCCGCGTTGAGTCCGCCGCCGCGCAGTTCGTTGAGCGCGTTGGTCACCTGCGTGGAGTTGCAGGAGCCGTTGGTGCATTGCTGCAGGTCCTTGGCGCCGGCGACGACCGAGCCTTGGACGTTGACTTGCACGGACACGGGCACGGCCAAGCCGTAGGCGTTCATGCTGGGCCGGCCCAACGCGGCGGGGTTCCAGTAGACGGCCTCGGGGCCTTGGATGTTGGCCACGCCGGCGCCGCCCATGCCCATGGCTTGGGCGCCCATCGTGGTCCATTCCAGCGCGGAGGCGGGAGAGACGGCCACGGCGACGGCGCACGAAAGCGCGAAAAAGCGGATTTTATTCATTCGCGGATTATTACATATCCGCGTGTCGCGCGAAAGACCAAAACGGTCACACCCGGGCGTTTTAGCCGCGCAGGGTGGTCAGCACCGCTTCCACCAGCCGCGCGACCAGGCCGGAGCGCGGCGTCTGCGGCAAGGTCACGCCGTGCAGGAGCGCGATCGCGCGGATTTCCTTTTCATAGGCCAAGGTGCCGTCGGACTTCATCGCGTTGACCAGGACCTGCGCCATCGCGTCGGGGATGGTCGCGGACTTGGCGAACATGGTGGGCAGGACCAAGGCCTCGGCCAGGGCCGCGCCGGCGGCGTCGCCCAGCTTCTTCATCATCGCCGCGCGCAGCTTCCAAGTGAAGCCGCCCCAGGCCTGACCCTGATCGTGGGCCTCGTCGTACTCGTTGTACTTGTAGGTGTTGCGGCCGTCGCGGATGTAGTCCTTGCCGTCGGGGCCCGGGTGCTTCATGAAGTGCTCGCCGATGACCGGATTATTGAGAAGGTACATCGACACCGTGTCGCCCCAGCCCTCGGACAGGCCGTCGTTGGTGATGCCGCCGGTCATGTCGTCCCAGTAGTGGCCGTATTCGTGGTCGGCCACCGTGTCGTAGGCGGAGTTCACGCAGTTCGCGCTGGACCGGAAGAAGCTCAGGCTGGGATTGCCGGGCGTGTAGTAGGCGTTGCACTCGTCGTCCAGGTTGCTGCGCACCGGGATGGGCGTCTTGTCCATGCGCTCCGTGGTCAGGCCGCGCTCTTTAAGGAAGTTGTAGGCCAGGTTGACCTTGTGGAACGCGCTGACCTGGGCCAGGGCATTTTCGTCGGCCAGGTTCGCGTCCGGGTTGAAGACGACCTGCACGCCGTCGCCGCTGGATTTCAGCGTGACGTTGACGCTCAGCGTGGATTTCTCCTGATCGACGACCGTGACGTACGGCCCGGTCAGCGTGGCCGTCAAGTTCAGCCCGGCGGGAGAGATGCGCAGGCTGGGCGCGGAGAAGAAGCCGTTCTTGTCGGTGGTGTAGGTCTTGCCGCCGATGGTCAGGTTCAGGAAGGCCAGCGGCAGAGCGGAAATCTTCGCGTCCGGAAGGATGGGGCCGCGGTCGACCGTGCGCCCGGACACGGCGCTGGACGGCGGCGCGTCCTTCTTCGCGCCGGAGCGCAGGCCGGTGCGGTTGTCCCAGGCCAGCACCAGGCCGCTGGCCATGTCCACGGCGACCATGAACGGTAGGCCGTCGGCGGCGTACAGCTTGACGTGGCGCCACTGGCCCTGCGCGTAGATGATTTTTTCCTCGGCGAACTGGAAGTTCTCGGTGACGGCCTGCGGCGTCAGCCCCGTGCGCTGAGCGATGCGCGCGTGGATGTCCTCGTCGCCCATCGTCGCCCCGGTGTCCACGTCCAATTGAGGAAACAACTGGCCCGTCTGCGCGACGACCTGCGGCCGGCCGTCGATGACCTTCAGCGTGAAGGAGAGCGCCGAGCCGTGAACCAGGAGTCCGTCCTTGACCTGGCGAAAGACCACGTACATCGTGTCGGCCAGGCCCGCGCGGCCGGGAATCAGTTTGGCATGCACCAGGCGCAGGTCCGCGCCGGCCACGCCGTAGCGCGACGGTTCGGCGTCCACCAAAGATCTCAGCGCGGCGACGACCGCGCCCGCGTCGCGCGGATCGGCGGAAAGCGCGCGGCGGTCGGCTTCCAGCACGCCGCCGACCGGGCGCGATCCGGGCAAGGAGTAGGTCTGGAAAGCGACCGTCGTCTCGCGGTCCGGCGAGGGGATGCTGGGCGGCGCGTCGGGTGCCTGGCCGTTGGGCAAGGACAGCGGTTTCTGCTCGCGCAGGCCCAGGCGTCCGCCCAACGGCGGCGCGGGCGCCGGACGTTCGGCGGCGGGGCGCGCGCCGTCGAAGATCGCGGCGAAGCCGGTCCGGCCGCGCGCGGCGTCGGCGATGCGGCCCAGCAGGCCGCGTGGAGCGGCGGGCTCGGCGGCTTGCGCGGGTG
>JAJXVH010000109.1 GCA_021782205.1 bacterium
ATCTCGGCGCTGGCGCTGGGCGAGGCGGCGCTGGGTGACACGGACGCGCGCGTGCGCCAGACGGCCTTGCTGGCTCTGGCCGAGGTCCCGACGCACGCGGCCGATGCGCTCCTGCGCGCGGCGTCCGCGGACCCGCGCTGGGACGTCGGCGTCTACGCGGCCTACGCCCTGGCGCGCCGCGGCGACCGCGGCGGGGTGGGCCGCATCGCGGCCGAACTGGGCAACGCCGACAAGCGCGCGCGCTTTGCCTCCGCGTGGCTGGCGGGCCAGCTGGGGGCGCAGGCGACCGCGGCCGAGGCGGAGGCCCTGTCGGCCCGGCTCAAGGACCAAGCCGAGCGCGGCAATATCCGTCATCTGGCCGCGGCGTCTCTGTCCAATATCGCCGACGCGGCGCCCGGCGCGCTCAGCGACCGGGTGGTCGCCGACGTGCTGGACGCGGCGGGTTCCGGCAACATCGCGCTGACGCGCACTCTGTCGCGGGTCTTTCCCGCCGCGCTGCGCGAGCGCGAGTTCGTCGCGCGGCTGCGCCGCGAGCCGCTGAAGACCGTCGTCGTGAATTTCATCCTGGCCAACAAGAGCGCTCTGCAGAAGCCGGGCGCGCTCGCGGAGCTGGTGCAGACCTTGGCGCGCGCGGCGGCCGTGCCGCTGGACGCGCCGACGGCCCTGCCCGATCCGTCCGGCGCGGGCGTGGCCGGCGTGGACCCGGCTTTGGGGCCGCTCGACGTGCTGGTCACGCCGCCCTCCGGCCGCGGCCCGACGGCTTACGCGGACGCGTCCGACGCGGCGGCGCTGTCGGCGGCGTTCGCGGCGGCGGGGCTGGACGCGGAGTTCTTATCGCGTTTCGAATCCGCGCCGCGCGCCGCGCTGCCGGTCACCGGCGGGCTGTGGCTGTCGGTGCCGGAGCACAAGCTCTACGCGTTGTCGCTGGCCCTGCAGGGCCGCGGACTCAAGTCCCACCTGGTCCGGCCCGAGGCGCCGCTGGTCGCGGTGGGCGCGCCGGCAGGGTCCGGAACGACGCTGGACCTGGCGCGCGACGGGGGGCCGGCCTTGCCTGCGGACGCGGATCTGTCTTTGGTGCGCGTGCGCGCCTCCGCGCCGGTTTCCGAGGCGCGGGCGCTGGCGGCGCTGGAGCAGGTCGCCGCGCGGGCCCGCGGGCGCGGGCCGACGGTCGTCTCCCTCGCGCTGTCCGCGCCGCTCGGCCGACGCACCGCTTTGTCGGCGCTGGTCGATCATCTGGTCCTTTCGGGCATCGGGGTGGTCGTGGGCGCGGGCGACGGCGGACCGACGGCGGGCACGACCGCCGCGCCCGCCGACGCGGGACTGGCCGCCGTCGTGGCGGCGGCGGGCCCGGACGCGGCCCTGCAGTTCTACTCGGCGCGCGGCACGCCGCAGTCGCCGCGCCTGTCTTGGACCGACCGCGTCGACGCTCTGGGGCCGGGGCAGGCCGCGGACGCGGCCCAGGCCTACGGCACGGGCATCGCCGCCGAGCGCAGCGCGGCGGCGCTTTCGGATCTTTCGGGCGTCATGGCCGCCGCGTTCTCCGCGCGCGGGCGGGACCTGCCTGACGGCTGGTTTGCGTGGCTGGTCTCGGTGGTCAAGGCCGCGGCCGCGCCGATGCCGGGCTACGCGCCGCACGAGGTCGGCGCGGGACTGCTGGACGCGGGCCGCGCGCGCGCGGAGCTGGAGCGCCGGCTGGGCGACCTGGATGCGGTCGCGAGCGAGGCCGCGGAGCTGCTGGAGTCCGCGCGCGCGGCCTCGGCCGCGCCGCCGCGCTCCGGAAACGAGCCGGGGCTGGCGGTCCGCGCCGGCCGCGGCTTGGCGGCGACGGCTCTGGCCGCGCGGGCGGCGTTATCCGGATTCGCGCCGCAGTCCCTTCCCGCGGAATTGTCCGCGCCGGCCCCGGCGGCCTCCGCGCCCGCGGCGCCGCGCGCCGACGCGTGGTGGAAGGACGCGTCGGCGTCGCGCAAGGCGGAGACGGTCCCGCTGTATGCTTTACGCCGATCCGAAAACGACCCCGGGATCGGAAAATTCTCCGACCTGGGCCGCTACTACCGCGAGACGCTGGCGCCGCAGGGCGTGGACGCGGTCCTGCTCCTGCCGCATTTCGCGGTGAACGGGGAGAGCCCCTACGCGCCGGTGAGCCTGGACGCCGTCGACGAGGACAACGTCGACTGGTCGGCCGTTCCGGAGGTCCGCGCCCGGCCGGAGCTTCTGGCGCGACTGCGCGCGAGCCCGGGCGCCGGGCAAAGCGTCGACTACGCGGCCCTGCGCGCGCGGGAGTCCGCCGTCGCTGGCGCGGCGTACGCGGATTTCGCGCGCGGCGAGCTGGCTCGCGGCGGCGCGCGCGCCGACGATTACCGGCGCTTCCTTTCCGAGAACGCGGCGTGGCTGGACGAATATGCGCAGTTCGCGGCGCTGTCGCGGCGCATCGGCAAGCCCGTTTTGGACTGGAGCGCCGAGGACGCGGCCGCCGCGCGCGCCGACGCGCATTTCGCGGCGGACGTGGACGCGCATCGCTTCGCGCAGTGGATCGGTCGCGCGCAGCTCAAGGCCGCGCTCGACGAGGTGCACCGCGCGGGCGGCAAGGTGCTCTTCGACGTGCCCATGTTCCGCGCCAAGGACGGCGTGGACGCCTGGAAGCGCCCGGAGCTGTTCCGGGACTTGAAGACGCGCAACCCCGGCATCGTCAACCCGTGGGTGCACGAGGATTGGAAAGACCTGGCGCTGTGGGACTGGACGCGCCTGCGCGCGGAGAATTTCCGCCCCGCGCTGGCGCCGTTCGAGCGCTGGCTGGACTTCGGCTTCGACGGGGCGCGCGTGGACGCCCTGCACTTCGCTTATCTGTTCGGCAACGGCCAGCTGGCCGGCGGCGACGAGCCGGGCGACGCGTACGCGGCCGCGCTGGCGGCGGCGTTCTCCGCGCGCGGCGCGCTGCCGGTCGCGGAAGCCTTCGAGGGCAAGGACGCCAACGCGCGGGCCTTGGGCTTCCTGACCGTGGGCGGGGACTGGAGCAAGGTGAGCTCCCACGACGACCCGCGCTCGCCCGACTTTTTGGAGAGGCTGACGCGGGCGCTGGCGTCGCCGTCCTCGGGCGCGAACGCGAAGTTCGCGGCGTGGACCTTGGGCGACGAGTGGCGCGATCCGTTTCCGGTCAAGGAGATGCGCGGCGGCAAGTCCTACTGGGACTATCGCATTCCCTTGCCGTCCGACGCGGACTACGCGAGCCGCGCGCGCTTCGACGCGCGGCCGCAATTGAGGGTCATGAAAAACGCGAGCGACGGCGACGTCTGGAAGGACCCGGCGGCGGTGCGCGCCCTTCTGACCGCGGCGGCCGACGGCTTCGTCAAGCACGAGGGCGGCTCGGTGCAGATCTGGGCGGCGGACATGGACTGGTTCTTGGAAGAGTGGGGCCGCGACACGTTCGTGTCCTTGCCCGGGTTGCTGCTGTCGACCGGGCGTTTTGACGAGGCCAAGGAAAACATCCGCCGCTTCGCGCGCTTCGAGCACGACGGCCTGATTCCGAACAAGATCTGGGACGCCTCGCGCTGGTCGCCGCAAAATCCCGACGGCGCGGACTACAACACCTCCGACGGGCCGATGTGGTTCGTGCAGGCGGTGCGCCGCACGGCCGAGGCCGCCGGCGACCCGGCCTTCGCCGCGGAGATGGCGCCGGTGATCCGCCGCATCATGGCGCGCTACCGCTCCGGCACCGGCTACGCGCGCTATGGCCGCTTCAACCGCATCGGCATGGACCCCGACGGCCTGGTCTCCGTGCCCGCGCAGTCCACCTGGATGGACGCCGATCCCGACGGCCGCGACCGCCCGGTGACGCCGCGCAACGGCAAGCCCGTGGAGATCAACGCGCTGTGGTATGCGAACATCCGCTTCCTGGCGGACCTGGAGCGTCGCCTGGGCGATGGGACTTCCGCCGACGACTGGAGCGCGCTTGGCGACAAGGTGAAGTCCTCCTTCAACGAAAAATTCTGGTTTGAGACGCCGGACAACCGCGCCGCCTGGGGCGGCGAGGGCGGCGCCCTGCGCGACGTGGTGGGGGGCGACCCGCACGGCGACGCGATCCGTCCCAACATGCTCTTCGCCGTGAGCCTGGGCGGCGACCTGCTGAGCCCGGCGCGCCGCGCCGCCGTGGTGCGGGCGGCCACGCGCGACCTGCTGACGCCCTACGGCCCGCGCACGCTGTCGCCGCGCGACAGCCAATACCGCGAGCGCTACGATACCTCCCAGCCGGCGTCCCTCAAGGACCAGGCCTATCATCAAGGCACGGTGTGGCCGTGGCTGATGGGCGCCTACGTGGACGCGCTGGCGCGCGTGCGCCGCGACCAGGGCTGGAGCGACGAACGCGTGCGCGAGGAAGCCCGCGGCCTGCTCGCGCCGTTGGCGCGCGCCCTGGCCGCGCGCCCGGAAGGCTCACTGCCCGAGGTCTTCGACGGCGGCCGCGCCGACCCGCGCCTGTCGAGCGCGTCGCTGGACGACCCGCGCGGCTTGGGCGCGCTGCTGTCCGGCGCGCCGACCGATCAGAACCCCGGCGGCACTCGCTCGCAGGCCTGGAGCGTCGCGGAAATCCTGCGCGCGGTCTTCGAGCGCGGCCTGGTCGCGCCCGGCTACGACGGGTCGCGCTGACTTGGCGGCGGCCCCTGCTTCGTCTCGCGCCGGGCGAACCGGAAGCTGAGAAAGGACGCCAAAGCGTAGATCGTGTTGACGGCGAAGATCACGCGGTAAGTGTCTTGGTGCGCGCCGGCGGAAATCCACGCCGACGGCAGGGCCCAGAGCATGGAACCGGCCGAGGAAAGGAAGAACATCAGGTTGAAGCCCGGGGAGAATCCGTCCGCCGTTTTTCCGCGCAGGACCTTGACGACGTCCGGAAGGAACATCCATAGGAACATCGCGGAGGTCGCCATTTGGACGGCGAGCGCGATCTTGGCGACCGCCGCGGCGGAGAACGCCGCTGCGAGCAGATTCGGCAGCGCCGGCACGACCGTGAAATAGGCGGCGGCGGCGACGGCCAGGGATGCCGCCGCGATCAGCGCCGTTTCTTTAAGGCCGTTGCCGCGGGCGCGTCCGGCGAAGCGGCCGATCAGAAGCGGCGCGAGCAGCGTGAGCCCGCCGAAAATATTCTGGATGCCCCACAGCGACTTATGAAGGATCGGCGCGCTGATCAGGCCCAGCGCCAGGGAGGCCGCCGCGCCGACCAGCGCCCGATTCTTGGGCGTCGATTTGCCGTGGAACGTCTGGTATATCTGGACCAGCGGAAAGATCGCGGCGCCCGCGTTGCCGGCCACGTAGCCGGCTTGGCTGAGCGCGTGCCAACTCGCCAGCGAGGGTTGAATCGCGGCCTGGATGCCCGGATGAAGGCCGAGGGCGAAGACCGCGGGAGCGAGCGCGACGGCGCCGGCGCGGGCCGGCGCGAGGCGTTCGCCGATCAGCGTCGAAAAGCTTTTCTCGGCTCTGGCGTGTTCGTCTTCAGCGGAGAGCGGGCCTTCGGCGGCCGCGGTCAAGAGAGGGAAATCTTCAGGGGCCGCCGCCGCGCGCCGAGGGGTGACTTCCGCTGATCGAGAGCGAGGAGCGGCCGTCGAGTCCGCGCCGGTCTGGCGGTCGGTCTCTTGATTCGGCGCCGCCGCCGCGGTTGCGGCCGCCGCCGGGATTATTTTCGGCGCGCTCCGCGCGGAAACGGCGCCCGGGGAGAGCGCCGCCGCGGCGACGGCTCGCGGCTGGACCGAGGGAGCCGACAAGGACGGCGCGCCGCCGAGGAGCGCGCCGGAGAAGGCAAGAGCGGGGGCTCCAGGGCGAGCCGCGGCCGCGCTGCCGCCCAGCGGTGCCGCCATGTCGACGCGGTCGATTTGGAATTCCTGAGCCGTCGCCCCGCGCGGCGCCTCCGCCAGAAACAAAAAGACGGCTATCGCGAAGCGAAGTAATCTTTCGTAGCGACGGGGAGCCGTTCGTGCGATCATTGCTTTGAGGATAATGAAACGCCGGGCATGGGTCATGGGCCTCTCGGCCCGCGGCCGGGCTGTAAGACCTAGGAGAGCCGGCGTCTCGATTCGCCATCGATGCCGCCGGATTGTAGTGTGGGTCTAAAGTCCTAGAAATGACGGGCCATTAGACCCTCGCTGTTGCACGGCATTCCGGCTACCTTGTCGTTGGGCCGTTCGGCCTCGCGATGAAGATATCGATCTTGGTTGTCGTTGTCCTTCTTTTCGCGGCGCGTCCGGCGCCGGCCGCGCCCGACGCTGAGGCCGTCTCGGCCCTGGCGCAATTGCGCGGGCAGGCGGGATCCGTCCTCGTCGCTCCACCGCCGCCTCCGGCCGCGCCCGCGCCCACGGACTGGTCGGGCTATCGAAAACAGATTGAAGCCGCGGCGGGCGCGCTGGACGCGGGCCGCAACACGATTCATTTTTTGGTGGATGGGCAGGCGGCGGATGCGCTGAAAAACGACGTGTCGCGCGCGTGGAGCTCCATTCACATCGAGGTCTTCCAGTGGCAGGGGGACGCCGACGGCCTGGCCTTCGCGCGCGCGCTGGCCGCCAAGGCCGCGCTGGGCGTGCGCGTGCGCGTTCTGCTGGACCAATACGGCACCGACCCCGACGACCCGCAGATCGCCGCATTGCTCAAGGTTCTGCGCGGCGGGGGCGTCCAGGTGCTGGTCCGTCCGGCGCCGTTCTTGGACGGCCATCTGGATCACCGCAAGGTGGTGGTCATCGACGGGGCGGTGGGCTTTGCCGGCGGCATGAACATCGGCGGCCGCTATCAGGCGCAGTGGCACGATCAGCTGAGCGAGATCCGCGGCCCCGCCGTGGCGGATTTGCAGAGGGCGTTCCTCGCGCAATGGCGCGCTTTGGGAGGAACCGTCGACGCCGACGAGAATCTTTTTCCCGCGCCGGCCGCCCAGCCCGGGGGCTATGAGACTCTCGTGGTCGCCCATGAAGGCGGGGGCAAGGACAAGAATATAAAGAAGGCCTACCTGGACGCCTTCGCCGGCGCGCAGCGGCTCATCCGCGTGGCCGATCCCTATCTGGTGGACGCGGACATCATTGCGGGCCTGGAGGCCGCCGCGCGGCGCGGCGTGAAGGTCCAGATCATCGAGCCGCGCCTCAACGACCAAAAAATCGTTCAGGGAGCCGCGCGCGCCTACTATCCCGGTTTGATCGCGGCGGGCGTGGAGGTCTACGAATACCAGCCGCGCATGGCGCACGAGAAGGTGGCCGTCGTCGACGACGAGTGGACCACGTTCGGCTCCTCGAACCTGGACGCGCGCAGCCTGGCCGACAACGACGAGCTCAACATCGTGGCCTTCGGCGCGGGGCTGGCCGACGACGTGGAGAGCGTCCTCTTCGAGCCGGATCTTAAGAACAGCGCTCGTGTCTTCGGCTACGACCCCAGCTTGGGGCAGGTCCTCGAACGCTCCGTCTCCTGGCTGCTCGAGCGAAAAACGCCCGAACCGACCGCGCTCTGATTGCCGCGGTCTCTACCCGGAGCCGCGGCAAGCGGGGGAACAAAATGATACCCCGAATCGTATACAACGTGTGGAACAGCTCGATCTCCCCGGAGTTGACGGACGGCCGATTCGTCCAGTCTGCGCGGGGCGTCTTTCTGACGGTTTCCGTCGATGCTCTAACGATTCGGAGGGCCAGGATTTTATAGAATGCGCACGTTACCGGCAGTTGGTGTATTCGGTTGGCGCTGGTCCGTGCCGAGAACCTGGGAGACTAGACAGATTGGCGCATATGAAAAGACCGATTGCAGTCGACCTTTTCGCGGGAGTTGGCGGATTGTCGCTAGGTCTCGAACAGGCAGGATTCGACGTTGCCGCGGCTGTAGAGTTTGATCCTATTCATGCCGCCACGCATGAACTTAATTTCCCGAATACGCCGGTTATTTGCCGGAGCGTTCGAGACCTTGACGGATGTGAAATTAGGGCGAAAGCGGGCCTTGGTAATAGAACGATCGACGCGCTCGTCGGTGGGCCACCGTGTCAGGGTTT
>JAJXVH010000018.1 GCA_021782205.1 bacterium
GGCATGACCGGCGCGCGCGTCTTGCTTCTGGCCGCGGGCCGCGGCCGCCGCGCGGGCGGGCCGAAAGCGTGGCGCGACTTCGCGGGCAAGCCGCTGCTGCAGGAGCACCTGGAGTTCTTCGGCCGCTGCCTGGGCCCGGGGTCCGTTTCCGCGGCGATTCAGGCCGAATGGACCCAGCGCTGCCGCGCGCTGTCGCCTTCGGCCACGTGGGTGGCGGCAGATCCGGACGCGGCTCCGCTGGACTCGCTGCAACGGCTGATCGCGGCTTCTCCCAAGACACGTTCATTCGTTCTGCACGTCGACATGCCGGTCTTCGACGCGGGCGTGTATGAAGAGCTGTGGGCCGCGGACGGCGACGCCGTGGTTCCTGTTTTCGACGGACGGCGCGGCCATCCCGTTCTGCTTTCGGCGCAGGCGCTGGCCCAGGTCGCGGCTTTGGACGCCCGCCAGGACCGTCTGGACGCGTGGCTACGGGCGCGGCACGTGCTGGAAGTTCCGGTCACGACCGACGTCATCTTCCGCAATCACAACGAGGAGGCCTCGTGATCGACCGGGCGATCCGCGGCCGGAGGATACTGACGCAGGACGGCTTTCGTCCCGGCGCCGTGCTGATCCAAGGCGAGAAGATCGAGGCCGTGGTCGGCCCTGATGAAGTCCCGGCCGGAACGGACACGCGCGAGTGCGGCGACCTGGCGGTGATTCCGGCGCTCGTCGACACCCATGTGCATGTCAACGAGCCCGGCCACACGGAGTGGGAGGGTTTTGCGACCGCGACCGCGGCGGCGGCGGCGGGCGGCATCGGGACCATCGTCGACATGCCGCTCAACTGCCTGCCGGTGACCACCAGCCGCGCGGCGCTTGAGACGAAACTGGCCGCGATCTCCGGCAAGCTCGCGGTCGACGCGGCGTTCTGGGGCGGGCTGGTGCCGGGCAATCGCGCTGAACTCGCGCCGCTGGCGGAAGCGGGGGTGGTGGGCTTCAAGTGCTTTTTGACGCACTCGGGCTTGGACGAATTTCCGAACGTGGCGCGAGAGGATTTGGACGCGGCCATGCCCGTCATACGGGACCTGGGACTGCCGCTGATCGTGCACGCCGAACTGGACCCGTGCGAAGTCGCCGTCGGCGACCCCGGCCTGTATGCCACCTACCTGGCCACGCGCCCCGGAGAAATGGAGCTGCGCGCCGTCCGCCTGCTCATCGAGCTGTGCCGCAAGCACCGGGCGCGCACGCACATCGTGCACTTGTCGTGCGCGGAAGCGCTCTTGGACATCGCTCGCGCCAAGGACGAAGGCCTGCCGCTCACGGCGGAGACCTGCCCGCACTACCTGACCTTCGCCGCCGAGGAGATCGCCGCCGGAGCCACGCCGTTCAAGTGCGCGCCGCCCATCCGCTCCGCGCAGAACCGCGAGCGATTGTGGGAGGGCCTGGGGCGCGGCGTGATCGACTTCGTGGTCTCCGACCATTCTCCCTGCACGCCGGAGCTTAAAAAGCTGGAGTCCGGGGATTTTATGGGCGCGTGGGGCGGCGTGGCGGGCCTGCAGTTCGTCCTGCCCGCGCTGTGGTCCGGGGCCAAGCGCCGCGGCTACGGGCTTGAAAATGTCGCGCGCTGGAGCGCGGAGAAGACGGCGGCCTTCGTGGGCCTGCCCAAGGGCCGCCTGGAAAAAGGCCGCGACGCGGACGTGGTCGTGCTGGACGAAGCGGAGATTTTCGACGTATCGCCCGAGGAGGTGCGCCATCGCCACCGGGTGACGCCGTATCTGGGACGACGCCTTCAAGGCGTCGTCGCGGCGTGCTATCTGAGGGGAACGTTGATCGAGGAAAACGGCCGCCCGGCGTCCGCGCGGCGCGGCCGACGACTTCTTAAAAGGAGCGCATCATGGACTTCACCGGACTGATCGACCTGGCGGCCGCGCGCACCGGCGGCCGCGCGGTCTCCGCCAACGACGAATTCTTCGCGCCGAAATCGAACCTGCTCAAGGCCGGCAAGGCCGTCTGGCTGGAGGGCAAATACACGGAGCGCGGCAAGTGGATGGACGGCTGGGAAACGCGACGGCGGCGCACGCCCGGCTTCGACTGGTGCGTGGTCAAGCTCGGCCTGCGCGGCGTCGCGCGCGGCGTGAACATCGACACCGCCTACTTCACCGGCAACTTCCCCTCGCACGCGGCGCTGGAAGCGCGCGACGGCGCGGGCCCGTGGCGGGAGATTCTGCCCAAAACGGAGCTCAAGGGGGGAAGCGACAATCTCTTCGAAATCCAGGACGCCGCGCCGATCACGCACGTGCGGCTGAACATCTTCCCCGACGGCGGCGTGGCGCGCCTGCGCGTCTACGGCGACGTGGTCCCCGACTGGGCGGGCCGCGGTAAAAAAGTCCTCGTCGACCTGGCCGCCGTGCAGAACGGCGGCCTGCCCCTGCTCTCCAGCGACCGCTACTTCTCCCACCCGCAGAACCTGATCATGCCCGGCCGCGCCAAAAACATGGGCGACGGCTGGGAGACCAAGCGCCGCCGCGGCCCCGGCTACGACTGGACCATCCTGAAGTTGGGTGCGGCGGGTACGCTCAAGAAGATCGAGGTGGACACCAACCACTTCAAGGGGAATTATCCCGACTCCTGCATGATCGAGGGCGTGCACATGCCGGCCGCCTCCCCGGAAGCGCTCGCCGATGAGTTCGCCCCTTGGATCACGGTCCTGCCGCAGACCAAGCTGTCGGCGAACAAGCGCCATTTTTTCCAGAAGCAGATCGTCGCCCACGGTCCCGTCACGCACGCGCGCCTGAACATCTATCCCGACGGCGGCGTCTCGCGCCTGCGGCTTTGGGGGACGCGCGCCTGACGGGGTTGTCAAGGGCGGCCCAAGTTGTGAATACTTGGGACGGAGCAGCGCGGCTGAGAAAATGACCCTCGCGGAACTCGACGGCTTGACGGCGGACGCGGCGCGCGCGGAGTTCCTGCGCTGCTGCGGGTCGGCGCGTTGGGCCGAGGGGATGGCGCGGCGCCGGCCGTTCGCCTCGAAGGCGGGACTGCTGGCCGCGGCCGAAGAGGAGTGGGCGCTGACGGGCGAGAAGGACCGCCTGGAGGCGTTCGCCGCGCACCCGAAGATCGGCGGCAAGGACGCCCTGCGCGAGAAATTCGCGGCGACGGCGCAGTGGGCGAAGGGCGAGCAGGCGGGAGCCGCCGCCGCCGACGAGGCGACGCTCGACGCGCTGGCCCGAGGCAACGCGGACTACGAGGCGCGCTTCGGCTTCATCTTCATCGTCTGCGCGTCGGGACGGTCCGCCGCCGAGCTGCTTTCAAGCCTGCGCGCGCGCCTGCCCAACGCGCGCGAGGCGGAGCTCAAGACCGCCGCCGCCGAGCAGGCGAAAATCACGCGGCTGAGACTGGAGAAACTGCTGGCATGAGCGCCATCACCACGCACGTCCTTGACACCGCGCGCGGACGCCCGGCGGCGGGGGTGACCGTGATCCTGGCCAAGACCTCCGGCGGCGGCTGGGTCACGATCGGCCGCGGCGTCACCGACGCCGACGGCCGCTGTCGGACCTTGCTCAAGGAGGGCGCGCTCAAGCGCGGCACCTACCGCCTGACCTTCGGCACCGCCGCCTATTTCAAGAAGACGCGCCAGGCCGCGTTTTATCCCTCCGTCTCCGTGGTCTTCCAGGCGCGCGACGCGCGCCATCACCACGTCCCGCTGCTGCTTTCGCCGTGGGGCTACTCGACGTACCGCGGCAGCTAGCCCGTGCTCTTGCGCGCGTCTCTTCTGTGGTTCGTTCTCGGCGCGGCGCCCTCCGCGCGCGCGGCGACGTCGGCGGAGCTTGCGAAGTTCCTGGCCGACGCGGGAGCCAAGACCGGCATCGTCAAGCCCGCCGCGGGGATATTGAAATACCCGTATCTGGTGCCCGCCGGGCCCTACTTCCAACTTTTCGATTGGGACATGTATTTCATGAGCGTGGCGCTCAGCTATGACGGCGTCTCCCGGCCGGTCGAAGACTCGGTGCGCGATTTTTTGGAGTTCGTCAACGAGGCCGCCGACAGCCCCGGCTACGCGCCGCGGGAGATCGCCGCCGATCGGCCCTGGGCCTTGCCCGAGCAGTGCAAGCCGTTCCTGGCCCAGGCCGCGGCGCGCGCCGCTCTGACGTCCGGTCAATGGGAATGGATCCGGCCGCTGTATCCGAAACTGCGCGCCACGGTCGGCTTCTGGGAAGACGCGCGCCGCGCGCCCGACGGCCTGTTCGTCTGGTATAACGGCGTGGAGAGCGGCACGGACAACAGCCCCGCGGTCGAGGACGTTCCGGCGCTGACCACGGAGGGCGTCGATCTGCAGGTCTATCTCTACCGCGAGTATCTGGCGCTGGCGCGCATCGGCCGCGAATTGAAGGAACCGGACGCGGACCGCCTCTACGCCAAAAAAGCCGAGGATTTAAAGGCGCTGATGCTCCGAAAAATGTGGTCCGCGCACGACGGGATGTTCTACAACCTGAACGCGCGCACCGGCCGCCCGATCAAGGTCAAGACCTGGACCAGCTTCACGCCGCTGTGGGCGCGCATGGTCCCCGCCGAGCAGGCGCAGCGCATGATCGACGACCATCTGCTGTCCGCGCGCGAGTTCTGGTCCGCGCACGGCGTGCGCACGCTTTCAGCCGACGAGCGCGCTTATCAACCGAAGGACGGCTACTGGCGCGGCCCCGTCTGGGTGGTCTCGAACTATATCGTCATGCGCGGCCTGCTCAACTACGGCTACAACGCGCAGGCGCGCGTGCTGGCCCAGGAGACGGTCGACCTGCTGGTCGACGATTTCAAGAAGAGCGGCGGCATGAACGAGTGCTACGACCCCGACACCGGGGCTCCAACCGCCGGAGGACATTTCGTGAGCTGGAACCTGCTGGCCGAACACATGCGCCGCGAGGCCCAGACCGGCGCGGATCCGACCGCGTTCTAGCGCGTCTCGGAGCCCGCGACGTCGCTGGGCTTCACGGTCCGTGGTTGGGCCGCGCGCAAGGCGGCCTCGACGCGGGCGGCGCGGCGCGCGACGGACCCCGCGCGGATCAGTCCGGACAGGCTCAGCAGGAACCCGATGCCGGCCGCACCCGCCAGCCACCACGCGACGGGCGTGGTCCAGAAGAAGAGCGCCGCGCCCAGGGCCAGCGCCTGGATGGTCAGACCGACGGACATGCGCGAGGCGGCGCGCGCGTCGCCTCGGCCGACCGCGGCCTGGGCGATCGCCGACACGGCGCTGACCGCCAGCGCGGAGGCGACGAGCAACTGCGGCACCGCGTAGTAGGAGAGGGTTGTCACGCTCTGCGTTCCCAGCAGGACGGCCGCGACGGCGGCGGGCAGGGCGCGGCGCACGCGCGCGCCGGGCGTCAGGGAGGAATCGGACAGCGCGGCGTAGGCGGCGCGGCCCAGCACGGCGGCGGACAGCGCCGTCATGTAGGGATTGAGGCCGACGACCGACAAGCCGTTGAGGGCCATCTGTGCCACGTCGAGCGCGACGTGCGCCTTGGCGGCACCCACCAGCACGCCTCCCGCGGCGGAGGCCGCAGTGCGGCCGACCGAGGCGCCCGAGCGCCGCGCGGCGATCAGTGCGGACACGCCGCCCGTGGCGGCGGCGAAGGCGGTCACGGCGGGGTGGATGGAGCCGATCCAAGCCGCGACGGGTGCTGCGTGCGCCGTCAGAGACGTCAGATGGGGCGCGGCCCAGCGCGCCAGCATCGCCGCGGACACGGCCATGCCGACGAAGCGCGCGGCCTTTTGAACGCGAGGCGAAGGAACTCCCGGCGCGGCGGCAGGGGCGGTGTTGGTGTCGGCGGGGTTCAGGCCGGACGGAGCGTCCGGCGCGGGCGCCGAGGCTTGGACCGGAGCGCCGTCGGCGGCGGCGGAAGCGGAGTCGTCGACGGCGCGGCCGCGGGAACGCCAGCCGTCGAAGAGGTGCCCCAGGCCGGCGAACGCGCCGCCTTGGGACTTCGCGGGGGTTTGCGCGAGAGGGCCGCCGATGCGGTCCGCGGGATCGACGCGGAACACGGGTTCGGCTAGGTTTTCTTTGGGAGCTTGCTCCGTGCCCGCGGCGGGTGCTTCGGCGGCGGGGGCGGCCTCGGCCGGGGCGGCGACGACGGGAGCGGCGGCGGCTTCAGCCGCAGGCTGAGCGGCTGCGGTCGGGACGGCGGCCGCGCCGGGTTCGGCGGCGGGCGCGGCCAGCGCGGGGGCGCCGTGGAAAGCGGATATCGACGGGGAGAGTGGCACGGAGATCGTCGCGAGCGCGGGCGCCGCGGAGACGACGGCGCCGGCGGCCGAGACGCCGACGGACGCGGAGGCTCCGGATTCCGCAGCAGCGCCCATGGCCTGCGCGGCGGCAAGGCCGGGTGCGCCGACAATCACGGAGGCGGCGAGGACGGCGCTCAGAGACGTCGAGAATATCTGCTTCATGACATCAGCATACCCCGGGAGCCGTTTGCGCGCCTGAAGCCAAAGTCCCGCTGCGGCGGGCCGAAGGGCCTAGGCCTTCGGGGCCGTCGGAGGCTCGGTCGGGGGCGGGACGGGGGCGGTGGGCGGCGTCGCAGGCGCGGGCGGCGCGGGAGGCGCGGCCGGGCGGCGCAGGGACGCGACCAGCGCCGTCAGCGCGGAGCGGAACTCGGCGAAGCCGGCGGACATGGCGTCCCAGAAGCCCCACGCCGCGAGCGTGGCGAAAGGCAAGGAAAACCAAGGATTGGTCAGAGCGAGAGCCAGGCCGCCCATGAGCGACAGGAGCACGAAGCCGCGCGCCATCCGCGCGGGACCGTCGGGGTCGGAGCGTCCGGGCGTGAACAAGGTCGCGTAGAAGGCGGCCACCAGACCGGTCAGCGACAGCGCCCCCGCCATCAGCGCGTGCGGCCAACTGGCGGCGGCCACGAACTGGACGATGGTGTAGGCATTGAGGCCGAAGGCGGCGGCGACGGCGGGAAAGACGCTGAAGATGCGGTCGGCGGAGGTTGTCGTCGGCAGGCGGAAGGAGCCCTCGAAGGCGGTGTGCGCCAGCGCGGCGGTCACCAGAGCCGTCGAGATTGGATTGACGGAGGGCATCATTGAAAATCCGGTGAGCGCCGACTGGGCCATGCCCATCAAAGCGTAGGTGCCGACGCCGCCGATCACGCCGTAGCGTAGCGCGGAAGAGAACACCGACCCGGAGGTGGGGGTTTGTCCGTCGGCGCGCCGCGCGGCGGTCAGGCCGTAGACCACGCCGATGGCGGCGCTCAGAGCACTGACGGCGGGGTGCAGGGCGGAGAGGGCCGACATGGTCCCGGCGGTGGTGAATAACGGGGCGGCGGCGACGGCGGCCGTCGCGGCGAACGCGGGAACGGGAACGGCGAAGACCAGAAGCGCCGTCAGCGCGACGGTCAGACCTGCGGCGACGCGGCGGCGCACGGGGCGCGGGGCGGGTATGGCGACCGGCGCGGCGGTGAGAGTTCCCGCAAAACGGGGGAGAACGGAGTTCGCCCGTCCTTCGGAAGCGGCGACCGCGCCGGCGCGGGCTTCGTCGCGTCCGCCGCCGTCGAAGAAAGCGCCCCAGCGTCGCGAGGCGGAGGAGGCCGCGCGCGATGCGGCGGGGCGGACGGCCTCGACGAGGGCAGTCAGAAGAGTGGATGGCGCGCGCGTCGCGGGCGCCGCGGTTGGGGCGGAAACGGCGGGCGTGATCGACAGTTCGATGCCGGTCGTCGCCGCTTCGGCCGCGGCCGCTTCCGGGGCTTGGGCCGCCACGGCGGCGGCGGGTACCGTCGCGACGGCGGCGGGAGCGGCGAAGGCGAGCGACGGGGTCGGTGCGTCAATCGATACGGCGCCCAGGGCCGACGGCGACGTCAAGGGCGCGGCCAGCGTCGCTGCGGCGGCCAGAGGTGCGGCCGTGGTGAACGGAGCAACGGATTCCGGCGCGGCCAGGCGCACATCGACCTGCGCGAGAACGGGCGCGGCGGCAAAACAAAGAGTCACGGCGGCGCCGAGGAAGCGCGTCATGCTTCGAGCCATGACCTTAATATAACCCGTACGCGGCGCGGGCGCCTGGTGCCAAAGGCCCGGCGCGCGGTGACAGAGGGCCCAGTCCCAGGCGGGCCCGTGGACCGGGTCAGTGGGCCCGGCGGCCTTCCAGAATTTTAAGGAACGAGCGGGAGGCGAATTCCTCGGGCGTCAGGCCCGTGGCGGCGGCCTCCTCGGCCGTGATCGCGCCGCAGTTGCGCGCGCGCAGGAAGTAATTGAGCAGGCCCTGGCCGGTGGCGGCGTCGTCGAACACGTCGCCGACGAGCGTGGCTTGTGCGGCTTTCTCGATGAAGTTTTTCAGGCGCGCGGTGGCCGCGGGCAAGCCGGACAGGAAGAAGGCGTCCACGGCGGCGTAGCGCGTGGGCAGCTGGGCGGGGTGCAGGTCCCAGCCTTGATAAAAGCCGTTGACCAAGGAATTCGTCGCGTGCTCGAAATGCAGGCGCCAGGCGCGGCGCACGGCCTCCACGTTCTCGCGGTCCTGCTCGGCGGACAGATAGGCGCCGGGGGCCGCGCGGTGCGGGGCGACCGGCATCACGTTGGTGGCGCCGTCGGACATGGTCACGCCGGTGCCGGCCAAGGTCACCTGCATGACGGACTTGGCGAAGGCGCAGGAGGCGTGCAGCATGTGCTGGTGGGCGGCGGTGATGTTGCAGGAGGCGGTGTAGTCGTAGGTGCCGAAGTGCGCGCCCGTGCAGCGCTCGCCCAGCGCGTCGACCATCGCGCGCAGCGGCGACGTCCCGTCCGCGCCGATGATGGACTGGGGCGTCTCCACCATTAATTCGACCTTGATCGTGTTCGGCGCCAGCTTCTTCTTTTTCTCAAAGGCGCCCAATAATTGGGCCAAAGTCGCGGCCTGGCCGGGGTGGACGATCTTGGGCAAGGTCACGCAGAACCACGGCGGCAGATGCCCCTTCGTCTGGCGGATCAAGGTCGTCAAAAAAATGTCCATGGTCCGCACGGACCTGCCGGCCAGCTCGTTGGAAAACGTCTTGATCCGGATGCCGAGAAACGGCGGCAAGGTGTTCTCCTCCAGGCCGCGGGCGACTTCCAGCGCGGCGCTCACCGCGTGGCCGTCCTCCTCGGCGTCCGGTCGGTTTCCGTAGCCGTCCTCGAAGTCGATGCGGAAATCCTCCACGGGCTCGCGCTTGAGCTTGTCGACGACGCGGTCGTAGACCTTGAGCGCCAGCGCCGCATCCAGGCCGAGGGCGAGCGCGAACGTCGCCGCGTCGGGCGCGTAGCGCGACAACGAGCGCAGGGCCAGTTCGCCCAGCTTCGCCGCGGAGTCCGACTTGAACAGGTGCGCGCCGCCGTAAACCGTGTGCACGGGCTGGCGTCCCGCGAAGTCGCCGGGAAAACGCCGCGCGTAGGCGGCGTTGCGCTTGGCCAGTGCCGCGAGCGCGGGCTTCAGGGATTTCGAGTCGAGGGTGGTCTGGGGCTTCATGTCAAAGCTCCTGGTCGGGTTTCGGATGCGGACCCCATGGTACTAATTTGAATGCGTCCGGGAAATGGGACTTCGGAAGGCAAGGAAAAGCCCGGCAGGCGCGAGGCCTGCCGGGCTTTTGTCAGGCTTCTGATTCTTTAGAAGTAGTAGCGAAAGCCCGTGGTGAAGTTCATCACGCTGCCCAAGATGCCGAGGCCGACGTCGCTGGACGCGCCGCCGCCGGGCGAGTAGATGCTCAGGGAGAGCGGTTCCCACTCCGCGAAGATGCTGAGGCTGGGCATTTCTTCGACGGCGTGCTCGAGGCCGGCGCCGCCCTGGAACACCATGAAGAACGGATTATTGCCCGAGCCGGAGGCGAAGCCGGGCATCAGTTCGGCGTCCGCGTAGAGCACGTTGTGCTTGGTTTCCTTGAGCGCGACCATTCCTTCCATCCGGAAGGTCCCCAAGAACTCGCTGTGAGGGCTCGTCTGCGGGAAGCCGAAGCCCGCGCCCACATCGAAGCCGAATTGACGATTGGCCCAGTAGCGCGCGTCGACGCTGCCCAAGCTGGTGGCAGCGGCGCCGGACAGGTTGGGGGAGTTCACGATGTCCAAGGAAGGGCCGACGCCGAGTTTCTTGATGTTGACGTAGTCGCCGCCGGAAGTCGTCGCATCCGCGGCCTGGGCGTTCGCGAGGCCGAAAGACGGGCAGAGCCCGACAGCCGGAACTAAAAACATAAGGAACTTCGCTAAGGTTATGCGGTTTTTATTTTTCATGTGGGCTAATTTAAAACAATCAGCGCGGCAAGTCAATGTCTATTGGCTTCAGCGCGGGCGGAGATTTCGGGGGATCATGACGGCATCGCCATACCGCAGTTCGTGAACATGCTCTTGAAAACGTACGATGCGCGGTGAAGCGCCGGTCGTCAACGGCCGGCGAGGAAGCGGGCGAGTAGCCCGCGCGAGGCGGCCAGGCGGTAGGCGCGCGTCGAGCGGATGTCGTCGATGGGGGACACGTCCGCGTCGAGGAGTTGCGCCGCTTCGGCGGAGGTCGCGGCGTCCAGGCGACGGCCTTTCAGGAAAGCTTCCGCCGCGCGCAGGCGCCGCACGGTGGGCGCGAGGCTACCGAAGGCCAGGCGGACGTCCGCGACGACGCCGTCGCGGTCCAGCCACAGCGCGCCCGCGAACATGGTCTTGGAAATCGCCTGCGCGCCGCGCGTGCCGACCTTGCGGAACTGGGCGCGCGCGGGCTTGGGCAGAGACGGCAGGAAGACGGACTCGATCAGTTCGCCGGGCTTGAGCCGGGTCTTCTTGACGCCCGCGAAGAATTCCAGGAGCGGAAGGGCGCGGCGTCCCTCGGGGCCCAGGCAATGAACGACGGCTTCATAGACCGCGAGCGCGGGAAACGTGTCGCCCGCGGGAGAGGCATTAGCCAGGTTGCCGCCCAAGGTGCCGCGGTTCTGGATCTGCGCGGCGCCGACCGTGGCGCAGGCGTCGGCCAGCAGGGAAAAGCGCGCGCGCACGGCCGGGTGGCGCAGGATCTCCGCGTGCGTGGCGAGACTGCCGATGCTCAGTCCGTCCCGGGATGCGCGGATCATTCGCCACGGCGTCAGGCGCGAAAGGTCGACCACGGCGCGGCCGTTGAGCAGGCCCATGTTCCAGGCCACCATCAGGTCCGTGCCGCCGGCGAAGGCCAGAGCCCGGGGATCGGCCGCGAGCGCGCGCACGGCCTGCGCGGGCGTGCGCGGGCTCGTCCACGTCATCGAGCGCGCGTCGCCCCTCATTTGCGGGACGCCTTCTTTTTCTTGCCGCGCGCGGCGGCCAGCACCGAATCGACGATGTGCTGGTAGCCCGTGCACCGGCACAGGTTGCCCGACAGCGCGGTCCGCACGGAGGCGTCGTCGGCCTTGCCGCCGGATTTCAGGTGCGCGTGCGCGCTCATCAGCATGCCCGGCGTGCAGATGCCGCACTGCGCGCCCGCGCAGTCGAGGAAGCCCTGCTGAAGCTTCGAGAGCTTCTCCGGCGAGCCCAGGGACTCGACCGTCTCCACGCGCCGTCCCGCGGCCTGGCCGACCGGGATCAGGCAGGAGTTGACCGGCGCGCCGTCGAGCAGGACGGTGCACGCGCCGCACTCGCCCTCGCCGCAGCCTTCCTTGGTGCCCGTGAGGCGGAAGTCCTCGCGCAGTACGTCGATGAGGCGCGTGAACGCCGCGCCGCGATAGGTCCGGCGGCGGCCGTTGACGGTCAGTGTCAGAGCGCCCATGGGACTCGGTCAGTCCGCTTGCGCAAAGCCGTGCAGGGCGCCGATGCCGCGGTAGACCATGCCGGAAATCTCGCGGATCACGTTGCCGCGGGAGCGCAGCCAGCGGAAGTAGTGGCGCGCGCGGCGCCGCTTCTCGATGATGCCGACCAGGGCGTAGGCGTATTCGTGGCCGTCCGGGGCCTTGACGCGCAGCACGCCGATGTCGCCGCACAGGCGGCTGGTGCTGCCGGTCTTGCTGTAGACCTGTACGTCGTCGGGCAGCGGCGCGCCGGTCTTGATGCGGTCGCGCTTGGGCAAGGCCATCAGGCGCTTGATCTCCTCGGAGCCCGGCAGTTCGTCGCGCCACAACGCGAGCAGGAAGCGGCTGTAGTCGCGCGCGGAGGCCTTGTTGCGGTAGGTGCGGCCGTCGGCGGGGATGTACTCCTTGATCTCCACGCCGGTGAGCAGCGCGCCGTAGCGGCGGCGCAAGAGAGCCTGCACCGCGGCGGGGCCGCCCAGGCGGCGCATGGCCCAGTCGGCCGCGGCGTTGTCGGAATGCTGGATCATGCGTTCCAATTCCGCGCGGCTCTGTGCGTCGTAGACCAGCTTGCCCTCGGAGACGCGGCTCATGTAGGCGAGCGCCAGCAAGGGCTTGATCAGGCTTGCGGCCTGAAGTTCCAAATCCGTGTTGATCTCGACGAGGGTCTGCCCGGTGGTGAAGTCGTAGACGGACCAGGCCGTGCGCTCGTCGGCCGACAGGCGGCCTTCGCGGCGCAGGAGGCGGACGTGCGCCGCGACCAGGCCTTCCAGGCGGCGTTGCTCGGCGCTGCGCGCCGTCTCCAATTCGGCCGGCGCGATCCGCGACGGCCGGGCGGCGCGGGCCGCGCGGCGCTTCTGGACCGGCTTTGCGGCGGCGACGGCGCGCTCGGCCGCGGGGCCCGGGGAGATCTCCGTCCAGTCGCGCGCGCCCACGATCCAGGCCTTGCCCAGGTGGCGGCGCTTGAGCAGGCGCGTGTGCGACGCGGCCAACTTCGCGGCGCGCGAGCGGTCGACTCCGCGCCGGTAGACGACGCCGCAGGCGCCGTCGGCCCAGACGACGCGGAGATTCTTGGCCGCGCTCGGACCCAGGATCTTGGCCACCGCGTCGCGGCGGGCGACGGCGGCGGCGCGGTCCACGTGCCAAAGGTAGGACACGTCGTAGAGCGCCGGGGCGGCGGCGCGCGACGCCGCGGGCGCCGACATAGCGAGACCGAGCGCGGCGGCGGAGAGCCGCAACAGGCGGCGCGGCTCAAACACGGGCGGCCTCTGCGTCTGCCGCGAGCGCGGCCGTTATGCGTTCGGGCGTGAGCGGGATCGTCGCGATCAGTCGGCCCGTCGCGTGCTTGACCGCGGCCGCGACGGCGGGCGCGGGCACGTCCATGGGCAGCTCGCCGACGCCTTTCGCGCCGAACGGGCCGCGCGAGTACGGCTTCTCGACGACGGTCACGTCGAAAGGCGGCGCGTCCAGGCTGGTCGGGATCACGTAGTTGGTGAGCTGGCTGTTGACCATCACCCCGTCATTATACACCGGTTCCTCGAGCAAGGCCCAGCCCAATCCCTGCAAACAGCCCCCGATGATCTGCCCCTCGGCGAACAGCGGATGGATGGCCTTGCCGATGTCCTGGGCGGTCGTCACCCGAAGCACCTTCGTTTCGGCGGTGGCGCGGTCTATTTCCAATTCGACGGCGAAGGCCGCGTAAGAATAGACGCCGTAGGCGTCGCCCTGGTAGGTCGCGTCGTTCCAGGTGACCTCGGACGGCTTTTCGTATTGGACCTCGAAGCGGCGCGCGGGCTTGGCGCCGCACAAGGCGGCGGCGGCTTTCTTGAGCTCCGCGCGGGTGCGCGGCACGCGGCCGTGTTCGGACTCGAAGGCGGCCTTCAGGTCCAGCGCCGCGCGGCGCACGAGGCCCCCGACGACCATGCAGGTGCGCGAGGCGACCGTGGGTCCGGAGTCGGGCACCTTATGGGTGTCCGGCGTCTCGACCTCCAGCCAGTCGAGCGGCACGCCCAAGGTGTCGGAGGCGACCTGGGCGAACATGGTGTTCGTGCCCTGGCCGATCTCGGTGGAGGCCGCCAGCACCACCAGCGCGCCCGCGCGGGTGAGCGCCACACCCGCGCGGCTGGCCAGATAAACCTCGCCCGAGCCGGTGAAGCCCGCGCCGTGGTGGCAGACCGACACGCCGATGCCCTTCCAGGATGGTTTTTTAGGGTCCGCGTTCCAGCGGTCGTATTCCTTGCGCCGTTGCGCGTATTTCGAGCGCCGGACGACGACGTCGAGGCAACTCTTCGCGCCGACGGACTCGCGCAGGACCTGGCCGGTGGCGGTGATCGAGCCGATCTTGAAGAGATTCTTCCGCTTCAGCGCCAAGGAATCGATCCCCAGAACGTCCGCGATTTTCTCCCAATGCAGTTCCGCCGCGAACAAGGTCTGCGGCGCGCCGAAGCCGCGGAAGGCACCGTTGGGCGGGGTGTGCGTGGCGACCACGCGGGAGCGCACGCGCACGTTCGGGCACTCGTAGGCTCCGGCCGCGTGCAAGGTCCCGCGCGAGAGCACCACCGCCGACAGCGTGGCGTAGGCGCCGCCGTCCATGACCACGTCCACGTCCTGCGCCACCAGGCGGCCGTCGCGCGTCAGCCCCGTGCGGTGGCGCACCACCGCGGGGTGGCGCTTGGTCGTCGCGGCCATGTCCTCGTGGCGGTCGTAGACGATCTTGACCGGGCGCCGGGCCTTCAGCGCCAGCAGGGCGGCGTGGCCGGCGATCATGGAGGGATATTCCTCCTTGCCGCCGAAGCCGCCGCCGGTGACGGTCTGCGAGACGCGCACCTTCGACTCGTCGCGGCCCAGCAGGACCTTCAGCGCCTTGACCACGTAAAACGGACATTGCAGGGAGCCGCGCACCACCAGCACGCCGTCCTCTTCCCAGGCGGCGACGGCGTTGTTCTCGATGTAGGCCTGCTCTTGATGGGGCACGCGGTATTCGCCTTCGATCACGACGTCCGCCGACGCGAGCGCTTGGTCGACGTCGCCCTTCCGGATCAGGAAGGACTTGAAGACGTTATCGTCCTTGTAGATCTTTTCTTTCACCGCCAGCGCGTCCGCGATGGTCAGAACCGAGGGCAGCTTCTCGTATTCGACCGTCACGTGCTTGAGGGCTTCGTAGGCCTTCGCGCGGTCGGCGTGCGCGATCAAGGCGATGGGTTCCTCGCGGTGGCGCACGAGCCCCTCGGCGAGCAGGGGCTGGTCGGGCTCGATCAGGGTCACCACGTTGCGCCCCGGGATGTCCGCGGCGGTGACCACGACGTAGTCGCTCCACGGGAACGCGGGGTCGAACTTGACGGCCTTGATCCGGCCGTGCGGAACCGAGGAGCGCACGGTCACGCCGTGCCAGCAGCCGGGGATGTCCAGGTCGTCGAGGTAGACGGCGCGCCCCGTCAGCTTCTCGGGACCCTCGCGACGGGAGACGTTCTTGCCGACGCTGCGCATTGGCGCATCTTAACAAACTGCGTGGGGGCGAATTGATATCATGGCGTCATGAGTCGCCTTTTCGAGCCCTTGCGCCTGCGCGGCATCGAACTGCGCAACCGCGTCTTCGTCTCGCCGATGTGCCAATATTCGTGCGTCGACGGCCTGGTGTCCGACTGGCACCTGGCGCACCTGGGCGCGCGCGCGGTCGGCGGGGCGGGCTTGGTGCTCGGCGAGGCGACGGCGGTCTGCCCCGAGGGGCGCATCTCCCCGGCGGACTCCGGGCTGTGGAACGACGCGCAGGCCCAGGCGTGGGCGCGCGTGGCGCGCTTCGTGCGCGCGCAGGGCGCGGCCGCGGGACTGCAGTTGGCGCACGCGGGACGCAAGGCTTCCACGCCCGCGCCGTGGGACGGCGGCGGCGCGGTGCCGCCGGAGCGCGGAGGCTGGACGCCGCTGGCGCCGTCGGCGCTGGCCTTCGACGCGGGCTCTCCGCTGCCGCGAGAGATGACGGCGGCGGAGATCGCCGCGGTGCCCGCGCAGTTCGCGGCCGCGGCCGGGCGCGCGCTCGCGGCCGGCTTCGAGGTCGTCGAGCTGCATTTCGCGCACGGCTACCTGGTTCATGAGTTTCTCTCGCCGCTGTGCAACCGCCGCGCCGACGCCTACGGCGGCGGCTTCGAGGGCCGCGCGCGCCTGGCGCTGGAAATCGCCGACGCGGTGCGCCGCGTCTGGCCCGAGCGCCTGCCCTTGTTCGTGCGCGTGTCCGCGACGGACTGGGCCGACGGCGGCTGGGACCTGCCGCAGACCGTGGAGTTGGCGCGGCACCTGAAGACGCGCGGCGTCGACCTGATCGACTGCTCCAGCGGCGGCGCGGTCGCGGGCGTGAAGATCCCGGTGGGTCCCGGCTACCAGGTGCCGTTTTCGCAGGCCGTGCGCCGCGAGGCCGCGATTGCGACCGGCGCCGTCGGCATGATCACCGACCCGGCCCAGGCCGAGGCGATCATCGCCGAAGGCAAGGCCGACGCCGTCCTGCTGGCGCGCGAGCTGCTGCGCGACCCGCACTGGCCCCTGCGCGCCGCGCGCGTTCTGGGCGCTCAGGTGGCGTGGCCGCGCCAGTATGGGCGCGCGGCCTAAAACCTCTTTCGAGAATTTAGGCGGATAATCGCCGCGCGGCCTGCGACGCTAACGATAATCAGTGGCACCGGTGATAGTGGTGTCGTCGGCCGGGGTTGACGAGATCGACTTACCGGCGCGGCTTTTTCGGCGGCTTGCGCGGCTTGGGCTTCGCGTGCGGCGCCTTCGGCGAGACCGGCTTACGCGGCTTGCGCGGCGCGTGGGCGGCTCCGGCGGAAGGCGAGCCGTGCTTGGCGTAGGCGGCTTTCATCTTGGCCATCAATTGCGCCGAGGGCATCTCGGCCAAGCCCCACAGCAGATCGAAGTGGGCCTGCATGTAGGCGGCGTGAAAGCCCTGCCATAATTCGACGTTCTCGAAGTTGTGCAGGAAGGCGTTCTCGCTGATGTTGAGCGAGTCGCCCAGCTTGGCCAGCGCGTCGGGCGCGGCGCCGTCGAAGACCATCACCTTTTCGTGCATCTTGGACGCGTCGGAATAGGGTGCGCCGTGAAGGACCACGTCGGGCCCCGCGATGGTCTTGAGCTGCATGCCGGAGTTGATCAGCGGCATCAGCTCCGCGCCGGCGTTGCCGACCTCGCCCACGTCGGCGATCAGGCGCACGGGAATTTTCTTGGCGAGCAGGGAGAGGATGGCGGCGGCGATCTTCGGCGTGGGAAAAGGGCTGAACATCAGGATGTCGAGCGTCTTCTGCACCGTCTGCTCGGCCTTGGCCAGCCAGTCCTCGGCGCCGCCGTTGGGCGAGCCCATGGCCTTGGGAAACGGAACGCCGTGGAACTTCAACTTGCGGCTGGGGTCCTGCGGGATGGGGTCCTTCGGATCCATGACCGGGTCCTGCGGTTGGAGCGAAGCCGAATAGGGCCGCGCGCGGCGGTAGATCCAGGCGTGGAACTTGGCATAGAACGCGAGGCGGTCCGCGTCGTTGGTGAAGACCACGTTTTCCCAATGGCTGTTCTGCGAGGTGGCCGTGTAGTTGAACGAGCCGGACTGGAGCAGTTGAGTGCCGTCGGCCGCGGTGAAGACGGTGAACTTGTCGTGGTTGATGCCGATGGAGCCAAGACCCTTGAGAATGCGCAGGTCCAGGTTCGGACCCAGATGGGCGATGATGTATTTCATGGCCGGCGTCTGCTGGGGCAGGGGGCGGCCGGTTTTCTTGGACTCGGCGACGGCCTCCGGCATGCGCTCGGGAAACCAATTGCTGTAGTCGCCGACGATGGTCTGCTTCTGCCCGGCCTTCGCGGCGGCGACGATGGCCTGGGCCATGGCCATGTCGTCGAAGTTGTACATCGCGATCAGGGCGGAATCGCTTTGCGCGTGCGCGGAGCGCCACAGCGCCGAGATATTGTCGCCGATGGTGGGCAGGGCGATGACCGGCAGGCGGGCGGAGCCGAACGCCACGGTGGGCCGCGTCGCCGGGTTGAGGATGCCCGAGCCGGCGCCCGGCGCGGGCGCGCGGACGGGTGCCTCGGCGTCGGCCGGAAGAGCTTCGGATTCGGCGCGGCCCCAGTCGAGGAATTGGCGCAGAGTCGCCGCCAAATCCGGCGAGAGTCCTCGCCCCGGGCGCGCGGCGAGCGCGGCCGCGGCGGCTGCGGCGGCGCTGCGGGACTCCGCCACGCGTGCGGCAAATGACGGGTTTCGAGCCGCGGCGGTGTCGAGTTTCTTCGCGGCCGAGACCAGGCGCGCGGCGGCGGCGGGCGGCACGCCGGCCTGGGCCAGCCGCGCGGGCAAGCCCTCGGCCGGGGCGGCCAAAGCGCCCAAGGCCGCGGCGGCGGCGGCGCGGGCCGGAGCGCTCTTCAGCGCGGGGGCGCTCGCGCTCAGCGCGTCGAGCGAGGACAGCGTCAGCGCCGGACTGCGCAGGGACAGCCCGGCGGCGGCGCTCGCGATTCCAGCGCCCAGCACGGCGCCGAACGCGCTGGGAATGGCCGAGGCGGGTAGAGATGCGGGTTCCGCGACGACCGCGGCGCTCGCCGGGGCGACGGCGATCAGGACGGACAGCAGCAGCCGGGCGAGTTTCGCGGTCATAGAACTAGAGTAGCGCTCCGCGGCGAGAGTTCGACAGTGCCGAAGGACCCGAGACGCGCGGGACGGAGGGCCTAGCGTCCGCCGGACTCGGTCGGCAGGGGCGGGGCGTCCGTCGGCGGCGGCGGGATATCCGCGGGGACGTCCGCTCCTTCGGCGGCCCCGGTGTCGACGGCGGGCGGCGCGAGGTCGGCCGGGGCGTCCGGCGCGGGCGACGTTTCGTCTGGAGGCGCGACGGCGGGCGGGGTTGGATCGGGCGTCATCAGCACGCCGCCGTCGGCGACGGTGCAATTTTCATAACCGATGCCGTCGTTGAGAGAGACTCCGCCGCCGGGCGCGGGCCACCACCACCAGCCGCCGTCCAGGAAGCACCAGCGCCGCCAATACGGGTCGAACCACCAGAAGCGGCCGTCGTAGCGGCGGGTCCAGAAATAGGAGCCGTTTTGGTAGAAGCCCCACCAGTGGAACCCGCGCCGGTCGTAATGATGGGACACGTCGACGCCGCCCCAGTGATGCCAGGAGTAGCCGTGGTCGCGGCGCGAGCGCCAATGGTTTTGAAAGTCGACGACGCGGCCGAGGACGGCCGGATCGCCGAGCGTCGCCGCGGCGGCGGGCCCGGGAGGCAGAAGGCGGCCGCGGCGGCCGGCAAGCGGGCGCGCCGCGACCGGCCGTCCGTCGCGCAGACGCGGCGGCGCGAGAAGTTCCGTTCCCCCGTCGCGCGCCGCGTCCAGCCGCGCGCGCGCCGCGGGCGCGGCTGGCGGGTCGGGCAGAATCCGCCCGCTCAAGACGATCTCCGCGCGGGGCGGGAGCGGATCGGTGCGGAAGCGGCCGGCGGCGCGCGGCGTGCGCCAGGGCGAGGACTCGCCCGGCGCGTTCAGCGTCGCGCGCGGAGGACGGCGCTGGATCGGCTCCCAGCGCCGGGCCGCGCCGCGTGGACGCGCCTTCGGCGCGACGGCTGGGCGGGGAAGCCAGCGCGGCGCGGGTCGGGGCGCGGCGGGCCGGGGCCGCGCGTAAGAAATAGAAGGAATTTTCAAAACGCGAGGCCGCGTGATTTCCGTCTCGCGATTTTGGTCGGCGGTCGCCGCGGCGGTCAGGAACAGGCAAAACAAGAGAACCGCCGTCGCGCGCATGGGCTTGCGTCCTCGCGTCTAAAGCACGCGGCACCAGAGGACTTTCAAATACTCGCCCTCGGGATGGTCGACGGCGAACGGATGGTCGGCGCCGGCGCCGCTCTTGCGGAAGATCTGCACGCGGCGCCCGGCGGAGCCGGCGGCCGTGCGCACGAACTGCATGAAGTCGGGCCAGGTCAGCATGCCCGAGCAGGAGCACGTGACCAGTATTCCTCCCGGCTCCACCAGCGAGAGGCCCAGGCGGTTCAAGTCGATGTACTTCTGCCGGCCCAGGTGGTAGCCGTCCGGCGTGGCGATGAGCTTGTAGGGGTCGAGAACCACCAGGCCGTAGCGCTTGCCGTTCTGCGCGGCTTGGCGCATATAGGGGAAAGCGTCGGCGCAGACCGCGTCCACGCGGAGCTGGTTGGCGTTAGCGTTCTTCTTGAGCAGTTCGACGGCGTCGGGGTCCAGTTCCACGGCCGTGACTTCCTCCGCGCCGTGCTTCTTGGCGTAGAGCGCGAAGCCGCCGGTGTAGGAGCAGACGTCCAGCATCTTCCGGCCGCGCGCGAAGGGAGTGATCGCCAGGCGGTTGTCGCGTTGGTCGCAGAAGAAGCCGGTCTTGTGGCCGCCGGAGGGATCGACGAGAAAGGTCACGCCGTTTTCCTTCACGCGCGTGCCCGTGCCCAGGTTCGGCTTGAGCTCGAAGCCCTCGTGGCTCTGCGTGTGGGGGCTGGCGCGGTGGAAGAAGCGGGCGTTCGGGTAATGGGCCTTCAGCGCGCGCTCCAGGCGCGCGGCCTGGCGGAACATGCCCAGCGAGTAGAACTCCAGCACCACGCAGTCGCCGTAGCGGTCGATGACCAGGCCCGGCAGGCCGTCGCCGTTGTCATGGACCAGGCGGTAGGCGTCGCTGACGGCGTCCAGGCCCAGCACGCCGCGCCGGAAGTCCGCGGCCGCGGCCACGCGCTCGGCGAAGAACGCGTCCGCGTCGAAGGTGCCCACGCCGCGCGTCAAAAGGCGGAGCGCGATCAGGCTGTGCGGGTTGTAGAGCGCGATGCCGTAGGGGGCGTCCGAGCGGTCGTAGACCGCGACCAGGTCGCCGCCGCGCGCCTTGGAGTCCACCTCGCCGAGCATGCGCTTGTAGAGCTGGTGGCCGGAGCCGGCCGAGCGCAGGCGCACCCACGGGATGGATAGGGCGTGCGACGCGGGCTTGCCGCCGGGCTTGGGCGGCGGAGCGGGGGCGGGCTCCTCGTCGTCCGGCGCGGCGGGGGCCTGTTCGGTCATACGCAATGATACTACAACGCCTGCGGCGCGTACGCGGAGCCCGCATCGACGAAGTGGTAATATCGCCGGATGAGCCGCTGGGTCAACGGCGCGGGCTTCGTGCTGGGCTGGCTTGCGTGCGTGGGCGGCGCGGTCTGCGGGTCGTTCTGGGCGGGTCCGACCGCGGCGGTCGCGCTGATCGGGCTCCATCTGGCGGTCACGCGCGACCCGGCGCGCGAATTGAGGCGGCTGGCTGCCGTCGGCGCGTTCGGTGCGGCGCTGGAGTCCGCGGCGATCTCTCTCGGGCTTTACGGCTACGCCGGCGGCTGGGGAGTCTGGTGGCTGGCGCCTGCATGGGTCGTGGCCGTGTGGGTTCTGCTCGCGTCCACGTTCGAGTCGTCTTTGGCCAGCCTCGGCGGCCGGCCCCGGCTGGCCGCGCTCTTCGGCGCGGTCGGCGGTCCGTTGAGTTTCTTGATCGGAGTGCGCATGGGTGCGGCCGGCTTCGTCGCGCCTCCTCTCGTGTCGTTGGCCGCGCTTTCCGCTCTGTGGGCCGCGGCCTTGCCTCTGGCCTTGGTCGTGTCGCTGACCGCCGGCGGAAAGCCCGCCGCCCCCGTGTGACCGCAAAGGCCTGGCACGTTCCCGGCCGTAGGGCTACACTGCTTGTATGCGCGTCGCGTTCCTACGTGATGGTGCCGATCGTTGGCCGGCGCCGGGCGGCCCTCCCGAGGGCTGGGACGTGGCCGTTTTCTCCGGGGCCGACGAACTGATCGCGGCCCTTCTGGAGCGCGATTTCGACGCGGTCCTTGTCGCCCTGCCGGCGGACGCGGACCGGCTGACCTATATTCTCTCCCGCGCGCGCGTGGCCGCGCCCGACCTGCCCGTCGTGGTGGCGGCGCCGGCGCGGCGCGAGGCGGAAGCGGAGGCGGGAGCGGCCGCGGGGGCCGCGGACTACTGGCTCGACGCGATGGGTCCGCGACGCCTGCGTTTCGCTCTGGAGCGGGAAGCGCATCGCCGCCGCGGCGGCGCGCTGCGGCGCGCGCGCGACGAGGCGTTCGACCGGGTCGAGGACGCGGTGGCCGTGGCCGACGACGAGCATCGGATCGTCTCCTGGAACCGCGCGGCGGAGAGGATGAGCGGCCGGCGCTCCGAGGAGGTCGTCGGCTGCGCGGTGGCGGAGGTATTGGAGCCTTTGTGGCGGGACGCGGGAGCGCGCCTGAAAGCCTGGCGGGCCGTGGCCGCGCGCGGCGTCTGGCTCGGCGAGGCGCAGTTGACGCGGCGCGACGGCTCCTCAACTCGGATCTCCGCGGAGATCGCGGTCGCGCGAGACGGGCGCGGGCGCCGCTCGGGACTCTTGTTCATCGCGCGGCCGACGGCGGCCCCAGCCGCGGCGACATCCGTCGGCGCACGCCAGTTCTTTGAGCGCATTCTGAACGCGATCGCGGACCCAGTTTTCGTCAAGAACCGGGGCCACCGCATCCTTTTCGCCAACGACGCCTTCTGCGCTCTTCTCGCGCGCTCGCGCGAGGAGATACTGGCCAATGATGAGAACCAGTATCTTCCCTCGGAGCAGGCGGCGGTATTCCGACGACAAGACGACCTGGTGTTCGAAAGCGGGCGCGAGAACGTCCATCAAGAAACCGTGACCGACGCGCGCGGCCTGCCGCACGTCCTCATCACCAAGAAGACGGTCTGGCACGACACGGACGGACGTCCCTATCTGGTCGCCGTGATCCGTGAAATCACGGAGTTGGTGAAGGCTGTCGACGACCTTAAGCGCAGTCAGGAGACCCTGCGCCGGGCGCAAAATTTAGAGACGGTGGGACGCATGGCCGGCGGTGTCGCCCACGACTTTAATAACGTGCTGACCGCGATCTCGGGCTGCGCGGCCGCGGCGCTGGAAGCGCTGCCGCATGACCATTCCGCCCGCGAGGAGGTTCTGGAAATCCGGCGCGCCGGCGAACGCGCGGCGGAACTCACCCGCCAATTGCTGTCGTTCGTGCGCCGCCCGAAAGGAGCTCCGCAGGTGCTCGACCTGCGTGAGGTCTACGGCGGCATGCGCAAGATGCTGGAGCGCCTATTGCCCGGGCAGACCTCGCTGGAGTTCCGCGCGCCGGATCAGCTCGGCTCGGTGAACGTCGATCCCGGTCGCGCGGAACAGATTTTGCTGAATTTGGTGGTCAATGCCGGTGACGCGATGCCGGGCGGCGGACGCGTGGTCGTCGAGCTTGAGGATGTCGCGGCGGGCCCGCCGGGCCTGCCGGGTCCCTGCGTGAGTCTGACCGTCGCCGATAGCGGCGTCGGCATGGACGAGTCGACGCGCGCGTCGATTTTTGAGCCGTTTTTCACGACGAAGCCGCAGGGTACAGGTTTGGGCCTGGCGACGGTGCGCGACGCCGTCGTCGACAGCGGCGGCGTCGTCGTCGTCGAGAGCGCGCCGGACCGAGGCTCCGTCTTTCGGGTATTTTGGCCGCTGTGCGCACGGAAAGCCGGCGCGCGGTCCGATAAACGTCCCGCGCGGGCCCAGTGCACCGTTCACCGCGCGCGCGTGCTCGTCGTCGAGGACGACGAGGCGGTGCGTCGTTTCGTCGTCCGCACGCTGGAGCATGCGGGCCACACGGTGCTGAGCGCCCCCGACGGACTTTCGGCGCTGCGCCTTTGCCGCGCGAGAAAAGCTTCCTTTGATGCCGCCGTGGTCGACGTGATCCTGCCACGCCTTCTCGGCCCAGAGTTTGTTGAGCGCCTGCGCGAGTACCAGCCGGAAGCGAGGATCCTGTACGTGTCGGGCCAGCTCTCGGATCCCGTCGTGCAGTCTTGCGTCGCGGCGGGCAGCGGCTCCTTCTTGCCCAAGCCGTTCGACGCGGCCCTGCTCGTCGAACGTGTGCGCGGTTTGCTGGCGGCCGGAGGGCCCGGCTCGGGGACTTGAGCGGGCCGCCGCAGTTCGGAAAGGGGCTTGAATGAGCCCCGTTCACGCAATATATGATATAATGAGAATATAGTAATTAATAAAATGGACCTGACGGTTTCAAGGGGCGGATTGCCGGGGGAACGGTAGCGATGGAGTTGAGCGTGCAGGACGCCGCCCGTGCCTTCGACGTCCCGGAGTCGACGATTCTCTTGTGGGTTCAGAACGAGGGCCTGCCGACCTTCTGCATCAACGGCCGCTATCGCTTTAATCACGTGGACCTGCTCGAATGGTCGAGCCTCCATAAGCGCTCGATGGTGTCGGCGGCCGCCCGGGAGTCGGCGCGGGGAATTCAATTCGCGCGTTTGTCGCGGGCCTTGACCGCGGGCGGCGTTCATCGCGGAATTTCGGGCGCGGACGCCGCGTCGATTCTCGCGTCTGCGGCCGAGCGCCTGCCCCTTCCCAAGGCGGACCGCGCCCTCGCCGCCGAGGTTCTCGCCGAACGCGAGAAGCATGGCACGACGGCGGTCGGCGACGGGATCGCGATCCCCCATCCCCGTAGCCCGCTGGTCTTTCCGATCGAGGCTCCGGTCGTCGCGCTTTGCTTTCTCGACAAGCCTGCGGATTTCGCCGCGGCGGACGGCAAGCCGGTGTTCGCTCTTTTTATTCTGTTGACGCCGACGGTGCGCGAGCACTTGGTGCTTCTGGCCGATTTGGCCGCGGCCCTGCATGATCCGCGGTTTCGCGCCGCCGTGGCCCGCCGCGCGCCGGCCGATGAGATTCTCGCGTTTATGACGGCGGCGTCGTGACGTTGATGCTCGTCTGCGTTTCGTGGCTGACGCTCGGAGCTTTTCTTTCGCTTCTTCTCCGCGATCATCCGCGCGCGTCGAGAGCGGCGGCTCTGATTTGTTTGGCGGCGGGCTGCTTGACCGGGTTGGTTCCGGCCCTGCGCGTCTTGTCCGGAGCCGAGGTGGCGCCGATTCATCTTCCGTGGTCCGTGCCGATGGGCGAGATTTCGCTGGCGCTCGATCCTTTGTCCGCTTTTTTTCTTCTGCCGATTTTCTTGGTCGGCCTGGCCGCCGGCGTCTACGGAGAAGGCTACCTCGTGGCGTCGCGCGGCCATCTGCCGACGGCGGCCGTACGCTTCTTTTATTTTCTGCTGACCGCCTCGATGTCCGTGGTCGTCTGCGCGCGCAACGCCGTGCTCTTCCTCGCCGCCTGGGAGGTCATGGCGCTGGCCGCGTTTTTCCTGGTCTGCGCGGAAGACCGCAGACCGGAGGTGCGCCGAGCCGGTCTGATCTACATCGTGTGCACGCATACGGGGATCTTGTGCCTCTTCGTCCTCTTCGCCGTCTTGGGGACGCGCGGCGGCTCGATGGAATTTTCGGCCATGAGCGCCGCGATGCCCGGCCCGGGACCGGCCCTCACGGGCCTGTTCGCGTTGGCGCTGGTCGGTTTCGGTCTGAAAATCGGCTTTGCACCGTTTCATTTCTGGCTTCCGGAAGCGCATCCGGTGGCTCCGAGCCACGCGTCGGCCGTGTTGTCCGCGGTGGTCCTGAAGATGGGCGTTTACGGTTTGCTGAGATTTATCTCCTTCTGTCCGGTCGTGCCCGAAAGCTGGGGAGTCGTTTTGTTGGCTCTGGGGGCGGCGTCCGCCGTCCTCGGCGTGCTTTTCGCTTTGGCGCAGCGCGATTTGAAAAGACTGCTGGCTTATTCCAGCATCGAAAACGTCGGCATCATCACGATGGGGGTAGGCCTGGGTTGCCTGGGTCTGTCCCACGGCCGGCCCTTGATCGCGGCCGTCGGTTTCGCGGCGGCGCTGCTGCACGTTCTCAATCACAGTTTGTTCAAGTCTCTCCTGTTCCTTGTGGCCGGAGCTTTCGCGCAATCGCTGGGCGGCCGAGAGATCGAAGGCGCGGGCGGCCTGCTGCGGCGCATGCCGCGCACTTCTCTGCTCATGTGGGTCGCCGCGGCGGCGGCGTGCGGACTTCCGCCCTTCAACGGCTTCATCGGCGAATGGCTGCTCTACCGAGGCTTGCTGGGTGGGGAACTCGTCGAGGGCGCGCGCTACGCTGTTTTCGCGGCGGCGGCTTTGGCTCTGGCCGGAGGATTGGCCGCCGCCTGCTTCACGATGGCGTGCGGCGCCATGACCTTGGGGGAACCTCGCGGCCGGGCCGCCGGGGAGTCGCGGGACCCGGGGGGGCTGATGGTCTGGCCCATGGCGCTCTTGGGCGCGGCGTGCCTTGCCGTTGGAATCTTCCCCGTTCCCGCCGCGCTCGCCGCCGTTCGCGGCGCGGCGGTCCTTGGTCGTCTGGCGCCGGGCGCGGACCTTTCCTCCGTCGACGGAATGCTGGCTCCTCTCGCGGTCGTCGGCGCGCTCGGCGCCTGCGTGCTGGGGCTGGCCGGTCTCTTCTGGGCGCTGCGCGGCTTCTGGCTTCGCGATCGGAGCGTCGAAACTCAGCCGACCTGGGGCTGCGCTTTCAGCCGACCGTCTCCTGCGATGCAGTACACGGCGTCGTCCTTCGCGCAGCCCCTCGTGCGGGTGTTCCAGGGGCTGCTGCGGACACAGGTTGAAGCGCATCCGCCGTCGGGCTACTGGCCGGCGAGCGCGGATTTTCTCAGCCGCGCGCCGGACCCGGTTCTGGACCGGGCCTTGGCGCCCGCTTCCGTCGTGATGGAAACAGGGCTCTCCTTCATTCGTCGCCTGCAGCACGGCCGTCTGCAGTATTACCTGCTCTACGTGCTGGTGTTTCTTGTGCTCGTGCTGGTGTGGAAGCTATGAACGTCTTGGCCGCCTTCGAGAATGGGGCGGTCTTGCTTCTCTTGCCGCCGCTTCTGCCCGGCATCATCGGCAAGACCAAGGCTGTGTTCGGCGGGCGCAAAGGTCCGCCGTTTCTTCAGTCCTACCACGACATTCTGAAGCTCGTAGGCAAGGGCGCCGTTTACAGCCGCACGACGACCGCGATGTTTCGCCTGGGCCCGGTCCTGTCGCTGGCCGCGCTCATGGTCGCGGGCGCGCTGGTTCCCTTGGCGCATGATTCGCCGACTTCTTTTCCGGGAGATGCGCTTCTCTTCGCCTACCTCCTGGGGCTGGCTCGCTTCGCGACCATGGCCGCGGCGCTGGACGCGGGCTCCAGCTTCGAGGGCATGGGCGCCAGCCGTGAAGCGGCGTTCTCGAGCCTAGCGGAACCGGCGCTGGTTCTGGCGCTGGCCGCGTTGTTCCGCGCGACGGGAGGCTTGTCGCTCAACAGGATGTTCGGCGGCGCGCAGTGGAGCGTGTCCGGAGCCGGCCTGGTCCTGATCGGTGGAGGTCTCTTTCTCGTGCTCCTGTCGGAAAATTCCCGAATTCCCTTCGACGATCCGGCGACTCATCTGGAACTCACCATGATTCACGAGGTGATGACGCTGGACCATGGCGGCCCAGACCTGGCCTTCATCCTGTACGGCTCTTCGCTGAAGCTCCTACTCTGGTCGTCCTTGCTTGTCCGCTTACTGGTGCCCCTTCCGCCCGGGGCGCTCGGCTGGGCGGTTTGGACGGGCGGCGTCGCCGCGCTCGCGGCGGCCGTCGGCGTCGTCGAGTCGTCGATGGCGCGCCTCAAAATGACGCGGGTGCCGCAGGTTCTGGTCCTCGCGGTATGCGCGGCGGCTTTCGCGGTGATGCTCGCCCTGAAATAGAATGGAACAAACCGCCCAATTTCTCCTCGTCGGAACGCTGTTCCTGAGCTTGGCGCTTCTCGGGACCGCGTCTTTGTCCGGCTGCGTGGGGCTCGTGGCTCTGCAGGGCTATCTCCTCGCCTTGCTTCCGCTTTTCATTCATCGGGAGGGATTGACGGCGCGCGCGCTGCTGATCGCGGCCGGCATGGCGGGCCTGAAGGGCTGGCTGGTCCCCAGGGTGCTGCTTCACGCCATTCGGGAAGTCCGCATTCGCCGCGAGGTCGAGCCTCTTGTCGGCTATATCCCCTCGCTCTTGATCGGGGGCGCGATCACCGTCGTCGCGTTCGTCCTTGCGGGGAGGCTTCCGATTCCGCCGGGGCTACGCTCGGGCCTGCTCGTCCCGGTGTCCTTGGCGACGATGATGATGGGTCTTTTGCTGACCGTGTCTCGACTCAAGGCGCTGACGCAGGTCCTCGGCTATCTGGTTTTCGAGAACGGCATATTCCTTTTCGGCTTGCTGGTGTCCCGCGACATGCCGTGGCTTCTGGAGATGGGCGTTCTCTTGGACGTGTTCGTGGCCGTGTTCGTCATGGGCATCGTGATCCAGCAGATCAGCCGCGAGTTCGATTCGATTCACACGGACCGCTTGACCCAATTAAAGGAATGAGGATGGAGCTTTTGTGCGTGATGATCGTTCCGTTCCTGGCCGCGCTCGCCGCGCTGGCTTGGCGGGACAACAGGCGTCGTCCCCTGCTTCTGCCCGCGGCCGGGGCGATCCACGCGGCCTGCACCCTGCGGTTGCTGCGCGCGCCTTCCGCTCCGCTGCCCGACGCCTGGCTGTCCTTGGACGCGCTCGGTCTCCTCTTGTTGGCCCTTTCCAGCGTCCTCTTCCTGGGCTGTGCGATCTATGGAGTCGAGTATCTTCGGCGCCGTGAAGAGCGGGATAATCGCCTCTTCGTCGCCTGCTATTTGTTCATGCTCGCGGCCGCGAGCGCCGTGGCGGCGAGCCGCCACTTAGGGCTCATGTGGATCGCGATGGAAGCCACGACGCTCTCCGTCGCACCCTTGATTCATTTCAAGCGCAGCGATCGTTCTCTGGAGGCGACTTGGAAATATCTCATCATGGGCTCGGTCGGCATCGGCCTGGCGCTGCTCGGCACCTATTTTCTGGCGTTGGCCGCCTCCGGCTCCTCGGGCGGCGGCTATACCCTGCACCTCGACGATCTCCTGAGTCTTGGACCAAGGCTGTCGGTGCCGTGGCTTAAGGGAGCATTTATTTTCATGCTGGTCGGCTACGGATTGAAGATGGGCCTGGCCCCGCTGCATTCGTGGAAGCCGGACGCTTACGGCGAGGCCCCCGGCATGGCCGGCGCCGCGCTGGCCGGCGTGCTGACGGGCTGTTCGTTTCTCGGCCTGCTGCGCGTTTATCAAATCTGCGCGGCTGCGGGCCAGTTGGACTTCGCCAAGGACCTCCTGGTGCTCATGGGCTTGTTGTCTTTGGCGACGGCGGCGGCGTTCATGGTCAGCCAAAAGGATTTCAAGCGGCTTCTGGCTTATTCCAGCGTCGAACACATGGGCCTGCTGGCGCTCGGTTTGGGACTGGGAGGCGGCGGATTATTCGCCGCGCTCCTGCATTTCATCAACAACGGATTGGCCAAGGGAGTGCTGTTCCTGACGGCGGGAAACATTCACCGGGCGTTCGGAGACAAAACCTTGGGCCGAGTTCACGGCGCGCTGCGCCGCGTGCCCGTGTCGGCGACGCTCTTTTTGCTTGGCTTCATCGCGATCACGGGCTCTCCTCCGTTCGGCCTGTTCCTGAGTGAATTCCTGCTCCTCCAGGCGGCCGTGGCCGCCGGGCGCTGGGCGGTCGCGCTGGCCGTCGTCGGTTTTCTCGCCATGATCTTTTTTGGCATGGCGGGCACCGCGTTCTCCGTGGCGCAGGGCGATCCGCCCGATGAACCGGTGCGGCCCGGCCAAGGAGATTCGCTCCTCACGACCATGGTGCCGGGGGCGTTCGCCTTGGCGCTGCTGGTTTTGGGCCTTTACATCCCCGCCTGGTTGACGTCCCGTTTGACCGGTGCCGCGTCGCTCCTGGGGGCTCCGTGAGCCCGACCTCGCGCTTGCGCGCGCTGCGCAGTCCCGGGGCCGTGGAGCTGGCGTCGATTCCCATTGTCCCGATCGACGAGTTCCGCGCGAGCGTTTTGCGGGCGGCGAAGGCCGGGCTGCGCCTATGCGCGCTGTTTTCTCGGGCCGCCGAGGGCGGCACGGGGTTATGCGCGGTTCTGGCCGACGACGCGCGCGGGCTCCTCTATGTCGTTTTTTCCGAACCGGCGAAAACCTGCCGCTCTCTCGCCTGTGAACTGCCCTCGGCGCATCTCTTCGAGCGGGAGATCGCCGAGTCGTCCGACGTCGAGGTCGAGGGGCACCCTTGGCTTAAGCCCGTGCGCAAAGGCTTTCCCGACTCCGTCGCATTTTTCCGCGAGAGCGGAGCGGAAATTCACGAGGTCGCCGTGGGGCCCATCCACGCGGGGATCATCGAGCCGGGGCATTTCCGCTTTCAATGTCATGGGGAGACGGTGCATCATCTGGAGATCCAGCTGGGCTATCAGCACCGGGGAGTCGAGGCCTTGCTCGCGGGAGGCCCGGACCGCCGCTCGGCATTCATCGCCGAGTCGATTTCGGGCGATACGGCGATAGGCCATGCCACGGCCTATTGCGCGAACCTGGAGGCGCTCGCCGGCGTCCGCGGCGGCCTGCGCGGCGAGGCCTTGCGCGCGGCGGCGCTGGAGCTTGAACGCCTTGCCAATCATATCGGCGACCTGGGCGCCCTCTCCAACGACGTCGGCTTTCTTCCCGTCGCGGCCTATTTCGGCCGCTTGCGCGGAGAATTCCTGAACATGCTGGCGGCGTTGTCCGGCAATCGCTTCGGCCGGGGGCTGGTTCGTCCCGGCGGCGCCGCATTCGACCTGACGGCCGGCATGGCCGCGGATTTTTCGAAGCGGCTGGCTCAAGCGCGGACGGACTTGAACGCGGTCAGCGGTCTGCTGTTCGATTCAGCGTCGGTCATCGGGCGCTTCGATGAAACGGGAGCGGTGAGCCTGACGACCGCCCGGGATCTCGGGCTGGTGGGCCTGGCGGCGCGAGCCAGCGGCCTGGACCTGGACGTGAGGCGCGATCACCCCCACGGCCTCTACCGGTTCCGCCATATTCCGGCGGTGAAAATGGAGTCGGGCGACGTTTACGCACGGGCCATGCTCCGCCACCTGGAGTCTCTGCGCTCGCTCGAATTCCTGGAGGAACTCGTCGCGGACCTTCCCCGCGGAGCCGCGCGCGGGGCCTATCCCGCGCCGCGTCCCGGCCTCCTCGCGGTTTGCCTTGTCGAAGGGTGGCGCGGAGAGATATGTCACGTCGCGGAAACGGACGGCGAAGGCCGCTTCCGCGGCTACCGGATCGTCGATCCGTCGTTCCATAACTGGGCGGCCGTCGCCATGGCCATGCGCGGCGGAGAAATTTCCGACTTTCCGTTGTGCAACAAGAGCTTCAACCTGTCCTATGCGGGTCATGACTTGTAAGCGAGAGGGCTGAAGAACGTCTATGTGGAAAATTCTGAAGACGCGCCTCCAGCAAGGCTATCGCACATCGGACTATCCCAAGGGACCCAGCGGCCTGCCGGAGCGGTTTCGGGGGCGTCCCGCCGTGTCGTCCCAACCGTGCGCGGAGGGTTGTTCGGCCTGCGCGGAGTCCTGCCCGACCCGGGCGATCCAAATCTCCGCTGACCGGCGGGTCCGGCTGGATCTGGGCAAGTGTCTCTTCTGCACCGAATGCGTCTCGGCCTGCCCGGAGGGGATTGTCGCCTATTCGATGGACCACCGATTGGCGGCGCGCCAGCGTGAGGACCTGGTCTTGTCGGGCGAGGAAGCGCGCCTGGCTCAGGCTCTCGACGAGAAAGCCCGCAAGCTTTTCGGCCGTTCGCTGAAGCTTCGGCAAGTTTGCGCGGGCTCCTGCAACGGCTGCGAGGCGGAACTGACGGTCTTGAACAACGTCGTTTTCGACCTGAACCGGTTCGGCATACAGTTCGTCGCGTCGCCCCGGCACGCGGACGGTCTCGTCGTCACCGGACCCGTGACCGCGCACATGCGTGCGGCGCTGCGCGCGGCCTACGACGCGATCCCCGAGCCGAAACTCGTCATCGCCGTCGGCGCCTGCGCGATCAGCGGAGGACTTTTCGCCGGAAGCCCGCAGGCGCACGACGGAGCGGATTCGACGGTGCCCGTCGATCTTTATATTCCGGGCTGTCCTCCTCATCCGTTGACGATTCTCGACGGGCTGCTGCGGCTTCTCGGTCGCATCGGTTCGGAAAAGGACTGCAAGAATGTTCCATCATAAAATCGACGACAAAGTCGGCATCAAGACGTATTTCGACTGGTTCCTGCTGGCTTTTCTCGGTGGGCAGGTCAACGCCGGCGGCTACCTGTCCTGCCATCGCTTCGTTTCGCATGTGACGGGGTTTGCCACGCTTGCCGGTGTTTCGGTTGAGAAGCGGGACTGGGCGGAGGCCATCGGCACGGCGTCGATCCCGCTCTATTTCCTGATCGGAGCGGTGACTGCCGCCTACTTCACCGAGAAGCGCCTCGCGGCACGAGTCCACGGAGAAAGATTCGCGCCGGTGATGACGATCGAGGCGGCGCTCCTGGGGGTGGCCGCGTTCGGGGGCAACCGAGGTTATTTCGGCATCTTCGGCGCGCCGCCGAACATCGGAGACAACTTCATCCTGCTTGCATGCCTGTGCGGCGCCTGCGGACTGCAGAACGCCGCGATCACTTCGGCCACCGGTTCCACCGTGCGGACGACGCACATGACGGGCTTAACCACCGACCTGGGTCTCGGCCTGGTCCGCGCGGAAGTCCACCCGATGTCCGACGCGCATCGCGCCAAGGAGCGCCTGGCGAACATGGCCCGCATCGGTACGCTTGCCTCGTTCATGACCGGATCTCTGTGCGCGGCGTTTTTTTTCGCGAAGTGGCATTATCAGGCCTTCTATATCCCAATGGCCATCGCCCTCTATGCCGCTTGGGTCGCGCGACGCAGCGAGGCCAAGCTGTTCGCGGAGCTATTGCCGAAGATCGGATGAAGACCTTTTCACGTCCCCAGCGAGATAGAATATGACGATCGTTCCGAACAATAACCACCAAATGGCCAGCGAAGAGCTCGTATTCAAAATCAAGGCCGATTTCCTCAAATCTTTGGCCCACCCGGCTCGCTTGGCCGTGATCGAATACCTGAAGACTCGGGAAGCGTCGGTGGGCCAGATCGTCTCGGCGCTCAAGCTGGAGCAGTCCGGCCTCTCCAAGCATCTGTCGCTTCTGCGTCAGGCGGGGATCGTGACGTCCCGCCATGAAGGCGTCACCGTCTATTACTCCATCCGCGACCGCGGGATATTCAAGGTTCTCCGCCCCATCGCGGAGATACTGCGCAAGAAGCTCCGTGAAAGCCAAGCGGTGCTCGGCCATCTCGGCGAAACTTGAAGAGGCGGCTCAGCCCGCCGCGGCGCGCCGCAGCCGGTCCATGACGGCGCGGCCCACGCCGCGGTCGGGGACGGACTCGACGAACAGCACGCGGACGCGCCGCTTCTCGGCGTCACGCAGGGCCGCGAAGAGGGCGCGCGCGTAGGCGTCCAGGCCGCCGGCCACGCGCCGGCGGAACGCGGGGGAGGGGCCGTTCCAGCGCGAACGGTGGAGAAGCCCAGATGCGCGGGCGGACAATCCGGCGACGGCGCCGCGGCGGACCAGCGCTGGCGCGACGAGTTCGATGCGGCACGTCGGCGCATAGTGGCGGTGCCGCGTTCCGGGAGCGGCCGGTGCGCGCCGGCCGGGGGCCGCGATGCTTGCGCCCGCGGCGCGCGCGATGGCGGCGGGCGTCAGCGTGCCCGGGCGCAGAAGGACGGGCCGACGCCCGCGCGCGTCGATAATCGCGGACTCCAGGCCGCGGCGGCAGGGGCCGCCGTCGAGGATCAGCGCCACTCGGCCGTCAAGATCGCGGAGCACGTGCGCCGCGGTGGTGGGGCTGGGACGCCCCGAGAGATTGGCCGAAGGCGCGGCGATGGGTTCGCCCAGCGCGCGGATCAGCGCGCGCGCCGCGGCGTGGGCCGGACAGCGTACCGCGACCGTCTCCCGGCCGCCGGTCACGGCATCGGGCACGCGCGCGGATCTTTCCAGGACGAGGGTGAGCGGTCCGGGCCAAAAGGCGGCCATTAGACGGCGGGCGAGCGGCGTGGTGCGGCGCACCACGCGCGCGAGCATCTCCGGGCCGTCCACGTGGACGATCAGAGGATTGTCCGACGGCCGGCCTTTCGCGCGGTAGATCCGTCGCGCGGCCGCGGCGTCGAAGGCGCGCGCGCCCAGGCCGTAGACCGTCTCGGTTGGAAACGCGACCAGTCCGCCGCGGCGCAAGACCGTCGCGGCTTCTTGGACGGCGGCGGGCGTCGCGCGGCGAACACGCGTGCGGCGCGGCCAGGGGAGCATGCGTGTATTATATCGTTTCGATCCGGTCCGCGCTTTTTTGCCGCGCGCGATTAAGGCTAAAATAAGGCCATGAGCCCCGAACCCAAGGAATCCGCGAAGATGGACGCCGCCGACCTCTGGAAGGAAGAGGTCTTCACCGACCGCAAGGTCGGCACGATCCGCCGCTTGAGCCCGGTCAAGGCCGACGGCTCGCCAGACCCGCTGCGCAAGCTGATGTTCGTGGGCGAGGCGTCCTTGCTGACGCCCGCGGGCTCCCTGCCGCTGAGCTTTGAGATTCCCGCCGAGTCCCTGGAGAAGGCGGTCGCCGGTTACGCGGACGCGGTGCAGTTGGCGTTCCAGGATGCGATGGCGGAACTTGAGGAGATGCGCCGCCGCGCGGCGACGTCTTTGGTTCTGCCTCCGGCCGGAGCGGGCGGCCTTGCGGGCCTCGGTGGCGGCCTGCCACCGGGCGCGGGCAAGCTCAAGCTGCCGTAGCGCAAAGCGGCCGCCCGTCCGCGGCCTTGAAAATTCGGACGGCCGGGCTACACTGTCATGATGCGAGCGGACGGAAGACGTTCTCGCGCCAAAGCGTCGGCCCTGGCCGCGTATTTTCTTTTCGCGGCCGCGGTCGCGTCGCACGCTCAAGACGAGGACTCGGCGCTGGCGCATGATTGCGTCAACGAGATCGGTCTTTTCTGTCCCGGCGAGTCAGGCGCGGCGCTGTTCGACTGCCTGAGCGCGTTCCGCGGCAGCGCCACGGCGCGGTGCCGGGCGCATTTGAAGGACGTCGACGCCTCCGCGCCTGCGGCCAAGGTCTGGGCCTCGTCCGCGGCGTCCGTCGGCCCGCCGCCGCCCGCGCCGCGTCCGGTTGCTCCCGGCTTCGACTTCGTCGCGCGGGACGAGCCGCGCGTCGAACGGGTCGGGGGCGCGCGGCCTAAGGAATTGATCGCGCGCATGGCCGCCTCGGGTCTTGAGGAGTCGTGGGATCCGGGTGCCACGTTGAGCTTCACGTTCGCGAGCGCGATGAAGGCCGGCGGCTGCGCGGTCTCGGCGGCCCACGTCCAGGCGCTCACGCCGCGCGTCTCGGCGCTCTGGAAAGAAGCGCCGTCCGCTCCGGCCGCGCTCGCCGCGGATTGGGGCCGTTTCACGGAGGCTCTGCGCGATCATGAGGGCGGCCACAAGGCCCTCGCGGTCAAGGCGGGCCGGGAGTTCCTGAGCCGCTTGAAAGCGCTCGGCGCTCGGCGCACCTGCGCGGAACTGGACGCGGACGCGCGCGGGCTCTTGGCGCGCGCGCGTTTGGACGCCCGGCGCGCGGACGCGGACTACGACGCGCGTACCGCCCGCGGCCGGACGCAGTGGGAAAAGCTTGCGCCGCGGGCTCCGGCAAACCCTGACGGCGGGAAGACGACTCACAATTTGTTAAAGTAATCCCTGACGATGCGCTACTACATGCTGGTCGACCGGCGTCCCGCTGGCCCGTTCGAGAAAGACGAGCTTCTCGCGCGTTCGGATTTCCGTCCGGATTCGATCATCTGCGTGGTGGGCGCTACGACGGCCGACGCCTGGCGCCGCGCGGCCGACGAGCCGGAGCTGGCGGGCGCGTTTCAAGCGAGCGCCGCGCCGCTGGTGCTGGCGCCGGCGCCCGCCGCCGCGGTGGTGGTCGCGGCCCCCGAGCCCGCCGCTGAAGCGGCCAGGCCCGCCGAGAAAACTCCCGAGCCCGTTGAGGAGGCGCCCGCTCCGGTTCCTGTCGAGCCTTCCACCCGCCTGATTCTGCTCGTCGAAGACGATGAGGATTTCCGCTCCTTGCTGGAAGCGTCCGTCAAGAAGGAAGGTTTTCGCGTGGTCGCCGCGGAAGACGGCCGCGCCGCCGCGGCCAAGCTGGAGCCGGACGCTCCGGACCTGGTGATCACGGACCTGATGATGCCGGGCGAGGGCGGCTACGAGTTCATGCGCGCCTTGCAGTCGGCGGGCCACGGCGGCGTGCCGGTGATCCTGGTGACCGGCGCGGTGCTGGACCCGTCGACCGTCGCCGCGATGCGCCAGGACGCCAACATCGTCCACACCTTCGCCAAGCCGGTGAAGATCGCGGCGCTGATGAACGTCATCCACGTCAAGCTCGGCACCTCCCGCCCGAAGGCGGCGGACGCCGGGGCCGGAAGTTTCTAGGGGCCCGGAGCGTCGGACGCGTCCAGCGCCGACAGCAGTTCGTCTAGGAAAGCGGCGTGGTCCCAGGCCGAGACGTCGATGGACAGCCCCAGCCGCACCACGACCAGGCCGCGCGACGGGATCACGGTCAGGCACTGGCCCTCGTGGCCGAGCGCGTGAAAAGCGTCCGGGGGTAGGCGCGCGGCCGCGGCGGTCTGTCCACCCAGCTCCTTGGACAGCTTCAGCCACCAGTGCGCGCCGTAGCGTCCTTGCGGAGACTGCGGCGTGGGTGTGGTCAGAAAGCGGACCCAGCCTTCGGGAAGAAGTCTCCGGCCATCCCAGACGCCGTCCTGCGTCATCAGCAGTCCCAGGCGCGCCCAATCGCGCGCGGTCGCGAAGAGATACGACGAGGCCGTGAACGTGCCGGACGCGTCCGCCTCCAGGACCGCGCTGGACATGCCCAGAGGCTCGAACAGGGCGCGCCGCGGCCAGTCCGGATAGCCGCGCTCGCCCAAGCTCCGGCGCGCGATCAGCGACAGGATGTTCGAGGTGCCGCTGGCGTACTGCCAGCGCTCGCCGGGGGCCGCGTCCAGCGGTTGCGCGGCGGCGAAGGCACCGGCGTCGGGCTCGATGAAGAGCATGCGGTTGACGTCGGAGGACATGTCGGAGTAGACCTCGGAGAAGCGCAGGCCGCTGCGCATGCGCAAGAGGTCCTCAAGCGATATGTCCGCGCGGCGGTCACCGTGCGCGCGCCATTCCGCCAGGAGCCCGCGCGACGACGTCGAAATCCTCCCGTCTGCGGCCAGGCTCCCGAGCAGGACGGCGAACGCGCTCTTGGTCATCGACCACCCGCACAGCGGCGTGGCCGGGGTGAAGCCCGGCGCGTAAGCCTCGGCCAAGAGCCGTCCGTTTTGAACGACGACGATCGCGCGCGTGCGGCGCCTGCGCCGCGGTTCATGTTCCAGGAACGCCTGGGCCAGGACGCGCGCGACGGCCGCGGGCGGCGCGACGGCCGCGGCCTCGCCCTGGGGCCAAGGGGCGTCGGCGCGCGGGGGCGTCGCG
>JAJXVH010000019.1 GCA_021782205.1 bacterium
CGGGCGCTGGCGCGCTACGCCGCGCCGCCGCGGGTGGCCGCGGTGCTGGAAGCGGCGCGCGCGCTGGGACCGGACGCCTACGAACGCGCCTGCGCGATGGCCGCCGCCTTCGAGTCCGTGGGCGACCGACGGACGGAGGCTCCCGCCGATCTGAACGATCGGGCAGAGGAGTTGCTTCGCGGCGGCCGCGGCGAGAATTCCCGTGAAACGTTGGAGATTTTCCGTCAGTTCCAGCGTTTGGAAAACGGACAAGGGCACGAGGCACCGCCGATCGCGGTGTCCGCGGACGATCTGCCCCGAATATGGCTGGAGGCGTTTTCCGACCGCCTGGCCGCGCGCGAGGGCGAGGGCGGCTTCTACCGTCTCGGCGACGGTCGCGGCGCGACCTTGACCGGAGTCAGCGATCCCCCGCCGCTGCTGCTGGCGCTGTCCGCGCGGGAGCGGACCGATCCGGGCGGAGCGCGGCGCGCGGCCGTGGAACTCTACCTGGCCTACAGCGTCGAGCAGGTGGCCCGGATGTTTCCCGGCCAGTGCGCGTGGGCGTCGGCGGCCGGCTTCGACGCGCGCAAGGAGCGCGTCGTGCGCGAGGAGCGGCTGATGTTTCGCGGCTTAGCCATCGCGCGGCGCGAGGTCCATTTCGACGCGGGCGACCGACGCGCGGCCGCCGACATCTGGGCGGATAAGTTCGCCCGCGGAGAACTGCGGCACCCCGGCCTGGACGAAGCCGTGGCGCAGTTCGTCACGCGCGTGCGCCTGGCGCGCGAATTCTACCCGGACCTGGGCTACCCGGAGTTGAACGAAGACGATTGGCGGCTGATCTACGGCGAGGCCTTCCACGGCCGGAACACGCTCAAGGACGTGGAGCGCGCGGCCCTCCTGCCCCAGGTCGAAAGCTACCTGGGCGTCGCACTGAAGGCGCACCTGGATCACGTCCTGCCCGCGCGGCGCGCCCTCCCCTCCGGACGCACCGGACGCTTTCTCTACTTTTCTCCCGCACGCGCGGAGCTGAGCGCGCGGCTGGGCGACTTCGCGGGCATGAGCGGCACCCTGAACCTCTGCGAGGGACGCCTGCCGGTCGCCTTCGACATCCTCGCGCCGAACCGCCGCACCGTGCAGAAGACCGGCGACCTGGGCTCCTTCTGGCGCAACGCCTATCCCGCGATCAAAAAGGAGCTTCAGCGCCGCTATCCGAAGCACCCTTGGCCCTGAGCGGCGGCAGGCGCCAGTCCTTCGAGGAAAAGAGACGCATGACGGGCGCGTCCAGGCCGGTCACGGCGTCCGGGGCACGGCAGAAGGGACGTGGCCTGCCGGCGTGCGCGACGACGGCGGCCCAAGCGTCACGGCGCATTTTTTCCGTGATCTCCCTCGATTCGACGATTTTCTGGAACAGGAAGTAGCTGGCGCGCGGCACGCGCCGCAGGCCGTGCGCGCGATCGACGGAAAGCAGGCCGAACTTGGGGCAGTAGCCGTCGGCCCATTCCAAGTTGTCGGACAGCGTCCACAGAATGTAGCCCGCGACCGGCACGCCCCGCGCGCGGGCGCGGGCGACGGCGGCCAGATGCTCGATCAGGTAAGCCGGACGCAGGACGTCGGTCGAGTCCGCGACGCCGTTTTCGGTCACGATGATGGGCAGGCCGGGAAAACGGCGGGCGACCTCGGTCAGCGTCGCGAGCAGGCCCGCGGGGTCGACCGCGCGCCCCGCCTCGGAATATTCCTCGCCCGGGTCGATGTCGAGGCGGCCGTTCTTGATCCACTCCGCGCCGTAGTAGTTCATGCCAAAGAAGTCCATGCGGCCGCGCAGGCGCTCGGGAAAACGCCAGTTTAGCAGGGCGTCGGGGTAGCGCGCCTCCAGGCGGCCGAGCGCGGTCTTGCCCGTGTAGTGCGCCATGTTGTGCGCCACGCCCATTTGAATGCCCGGGTAGTTCGCGTGCGCCCAATCGTAGAGCGCGTCGTGAGCCTCGGCCATGCGGTCCATCGCACGCACCGTCTCGCCGCGCAACGGACCCAGCGCCGCCAAGGAATACCACGGATGCCGCCCGCCCGGCGGCCACAGCCCGTAGGAATAGGCCAGCGGCGCGAACACGTCGGCCTCGTTGAACGTGATCCAGTACGCCACGTCCCCATGATACTCGACGATCATGCGTCGGGAAAATTCCAGGAAATCTTCCTGCGCGCCTGGACGCAGCCAGCCGCCGCGCGCCTGCTCCCACTTGGGCACGGAATGGTGCATTAAGGTCAGCATGACCTTCATATGGCGCGCGCGGACCATGCGCAGGACCGCGCGGTAGCGTGCGATCGCCGCCGCGTCGAAGCGGTGCGGCGCGGGCTCCACCCGCCCCCAGTCCACGCCCAGGCGGTAGACCTGGATGCCGGTCTTCGCCGCCCAGTCGAGCTCGACTTCCGGCTTGCTCCAAAACTCCAGTCGTTTTTCCGGAACCGCCTGGTTTCGGTAGGCCGCGACGTGGCCGCCGTCGGCCCAGTCCTTCCAGATGTCGTCGAGCGCGTCCTCCGCCTGCCCCGGCGCGCTCGCGATCCCGAAGAAGAACGGCGGCTCGAATCTCGACTCCGCCCGGGAGCTCTCCGCAAAAAATAATAATGCCGTCACGAGAGCAAGCCTGACGCCAAAAATCCGCTCGCAATGTTTCATCTCGTATGTTCCGCGTCCATCTTATCAACATAAGTTCGCTAAAATTCCTTACGGCATGAGCAACACCATCTACCGGCGCAAATCCGCCCTGGACCGCTTCTACACGCATCCCGACGTCGCGCGCGAGTGTTGGGCGAGAACCGTCTCCCTGTTCGACACGAAAAGTTTTGATCTGTTTCTGGAGCCATCGGCCGGAAACGGGTCTTTTTTCCGACTCCTGCCCCACGACGCCCGCCGCGGCATCGATCTCGATCCGCGCGACGCAGGCATTGAACGCGGAGATTTTCTGGCCATATTCGGTCCCTCCGAGGAACGCGTTCTCACCATCGGCAATCCTCCTTTCGGCCGCGTGGCCGCGACCGCCGTCCGTTTTTTCAACCGAGCCGCGTCTTTTTCTACGGTGATCGCCTTCATCCTGCCGCGCACGTTCAGAAAAATCTCCGTGCAGAACAAGCTGGACGCGCGGTTCCATCTTAAGGCGGAATGGGACCTGCCCAAGAATGCGTTCCTATTGGACGGCTCTCCCTATGACGTGCCGTGCTGCTTTCAAATATGGGAAAAGCGAGCGTCACCGCGCGCCAGGCCGACAGAGCGAATCGACAATCACGTTTTTGAATTCGCCTCAAAGGACCGCGCTGATTTTGCCGTGCGCCGCGTCGGCGGCAAAGCCGGCAAGTGCAGCCGCGACCTGGCGACCGCGGCGGAAGTCTCGCATTATTTTTTAAAGCTCAAGGACCCGAAACTTGATCGTCGCGCGGTCATGGACTTCATCGACGGGCTCGATCTTTCGAAAATCGTCAATGCGACGGCGGGCGTGCGCAGCCTGTCAAAGCCGGAGTTCGTCGAATCTTTTTTCACGCATTGGCGCCAAACGCCGCCGGGCCAAACTCCGCGCTAAGAAACGGCCAGTCCGCGCACGAGCGCCAGGTTGGCCGCGTCGGCGCCCGGTTCCTTCGGCGTCTCCAATATTCCCGGGATCTCGGAGAATTCCGAGCGCTGGAGCAGGACCTTCAGGCCTTCGAGGCCTAGGCGGCCTTGGCCCCAGTGCCAGTGGTGCTCGCGGTGCGAACCCAGCAGAGCGCGAGAATCATTGAGGTGGAACGCGCGCACGGCGTCGGCGCCCAGCAGGCGGTGGGCGCGCGCGACGAAACGCAGAGAGCCTTCGGCGCTGGACAAGTCGTAGCCCGCCGCCCAGGCGTGCGCGGTGTCCAAGCAAAAGCCCGTGATCGGGCCGCCGGGCGGCAACGCGTCGCGCAGCCGCGCCAGTTCCTCAAGAGTTCCGCCCAGGCGGCGTCCGCCGCCCGGGACGTTTTCCAAAAGAAGCGGGCCGGCGAAGCCCGCCGAGAGAGCCGCGCGGCGCACGGCGTCGGCGAACAGACGGACGCCGTCCTGAGGCGACGCGTCCGGCGAGTAGGCGCCGGCGTGCAGGACGTAGGCGTCGCCGCCCAGGCCCGCGCACAGGACGAGTTCGCGCGCCAGGTGCGCCACGGAGCGTTGACGACGCGGCTCGTCGGATGACGCCAGGCTGGGCACGAAGCGCGAATGCACGAGGAGCCGTCTCAGGCCCAGCGTCCTGCGCGCGGCGCGGAACGCCGTCAGTTCCTCGGCGCCGGGGGCGTGGCCGCGCGGATAGGGAAGTATCTGCAGGGCGTCGCAGTTCAGCGCGCGGGCCTCATCCAGTGAGGCCGTCAAACCGCGTCGGACGGACGCGTGCAGTCCCAGAATCACGGCAGGCCGAGCAGCCGCGAAAGCAAAGACGTCTTGCGCGCCTCGTAAGGAAACCACCAGGGATCGGGCACGTCGAGCGGCCACTCGTGCACCAGCAAGGACTGCGCCTGGGTCAGCGCGAGGAGGCCCTCGTCGCCGTGGCGGCGCCACAGGCCGCTCTCCTTGGTGCCGCCGAAAGGCAGGGAACCGAAGCCGTAATGCGTGCCGGGCTCGTTGACGCCGGTCATCCCGGCGTCGAGTGCTGCCGCCAGCCGCTCCGCCTTCTCCACGTCGCGCGACCAGACGCTCGCGGCCAGGCCGAAAGGCCCCGCGTTGCACAGCGCGACGGCCTCCTGCGCGCGCGCGACCTTCATGACCGCCAGCACGGGACCGAACGTCTCCTCGCTCATCACCGCCATGTCCGGCCGCGCGTCCAGCACCAGCGCGGGCGCCATGCGCCGGCCCGGCCGGTCCAGCACCTCGCCGCCGAGCACGCGCGCGCCCTTGGCCCGCGCGTCGTCGAGTTGGGCTTGCACGCGGTCCAGCGCCGAGGGCAGAACAAAACGGCCGATCTCCGCTTCCGGCCCGGACAGCCGCAACGCGGACATGCGCGCGCGCGTTTTTTCGACGAACGCGTCGTGTATCTCGCCCTCGACGAACGCGCGCTCCACGCCGACGCAGACCTGACCCGCGTTTTGGAAGGCGCCCCAGACCGCCGCCGCCGACGCGCGCTCCAGCGGCGCGTCGGCCAGCACGATCATGGGATGCTTGCCGCCGAGCTCCAAGATGGCCGGCGCCAGCCTGGCCGCGGCGCGCGCCGCCACGGCGCGCCCCGCCGCCGCCGAACCGGTGAACAAGACCAGGTCCGACGCGTCGGCCACGCGTTCGCCCGCCGCCGCGCCGCCGGGCACCACCGACAGCAGGCCCTCGGGCAGAAGGCCGGTCGCCGCGACCGCAGCTTCCAGCCATAACGCGGTGCGCGTGGCCCATTCGGAGGGCTTCAGCAGGACCGCGTTTCCGGCCAGCATCGCGCAGAACGCGTCGCCGAACGGGATCAGAAAGGGCATGTTCCACGGCGAGATCACCCCAATCAGTCCGCGCGGCCGCCTTCGCATCGCCGCGCGCTTGTTGGCGAAAATCCAAGGCACGCGGACCGAACGTTCGTCGAGAAGACGCCGGGCGGACTTCGTGAAGTGGTCGACGAGCAAAGCCGCTGTACCGAACTCAAAAAGTTCGATCTCGGCCGCCGGCTTGCCGGTCTCTTCTGAGACCACGGCCGCGGCTTCCGCTCGCCGCCGCGCCAGTTCCTCCCAGACCCCGCGCAAGGCCGCGACTCTCTGAGAGACGTCGGCGCGACTCCACGCCAGGAACGCCGCGCGTGCCGCCGCCGCTTTTTGCGCGGTCAACTCCGGGGGCGTCTCCGGGTGCGACCCGAGAATCTCCAGGCTCATGCGGCCAACGCCTCCAACGGCACGTCGAGCAAGGGCCAGGCGCGCGACGCGGGGTCCACGTAATGCCACCACTCCTCGGCCAGAGCCTCGAATCCGGCGGACTCCAGCGCGGCCTTCAGCGTCCGAACGCGCGCTGCGGCAGCGGACGGCGCGCCGGCCGCGCCGTGAGCGGACAGCGGCCCGAACTCGTCGAAATCGCACGGCATGGCCAGCGCGTGTCCCTCCGCGTCCGCAAGCCCCGCGTCCACCGCGCCGCCGCGATTGTGCGCCGAGCCGTGCGCCGGGTCGGCGACGTAGCGCGGATCAGTGCGCGTTTCCCACAGGAGGCGTTGGATCGACCAAGGCCGGTAGGCGTCGTAGACAACCAGCCGCAGACCGCGCACACGTAGATCCGAGGCGGCGGCGGAAAGCTTACGCGCGGTCGAACGCCGCAGAAAAGCCGCAGCGCGCGAATAGACCGCGCGGCCCAGCATGTTGGCGGTCCCGGCATAGCGCACGTCCAACACTGCCTCGGGCACGACAACACGCAGGTCCACCAGCGGGTCGGCGGCAAGAGCGGGCGCATCCGGCACGACGATGGCGTGCGTCACGTGGGCATATTACAAAAAACCGCCCGGCGCGCAGGAACGGTTACGGCGTCCGGGCGGACTGAGCCTCGGCGCGCGCGTCGGCGTCGACGTAATCCTGGAAGACTTCGCCCGCGCCCATGTATTGCGTCTCGATCTCGTGACGCACCTCGTCGATGCGCTGCTGGGTGACGAAGCGGCGCAGATCGGCCAGGCCGCGCAAGGCGGCGCGCAGGGATTCGGGCGTGTCGAGCTGGCGCTCGGAAGCGGCATCGTGGACCGCCTCGATGACCAGCACCGCTCCGCGCGCCAGGTTCATGTCGGCCAGCAGCAAAGCGGTCATCGCGCCCTGGACGGCGTCCTCAATCACGCGCTCGGGAGCGGTGCCCCCCGCCGGCACGCCGTTGAGCGCGATCGAAAGCGTTTTGCGCACCACGGTCGCTGCGGTCGCGCACGGGTCCGCGAGCTGGCGCAGTTCCTCTGCCACCATTTCCTTCGTCAACTGACCGATTCTTAACTCATCCATGGCTCGCCCTCTCTTGCCACAAGCATAGCCGGAAAAATCCGTGCGCGCGACCAAACTTCTGGCGAACAGGACGCCCGACAAACTAACATCAAATAACTATTATAAAATAAGATGAAATTAATAAAATAAATATCGACTGCCTTCTCCGGGATGACGTTTCAAAGCCCTCCGCCTGAGCCCGCGCCAGCCCCGCGCCCTGCGCGCGCGCCTGGGCCGGCGAGAGGCGCGCTGGCGACTGAAGACGTGCAAGGCGGCGCCGCGCGCCGAGCTTAACGCCCCAGCTGCGCGAGCAGTTTCGCGGCATCGGCCGCGTCTTCGGGGTACTGCGCCGGGTCCTCGGGGTCTTTGACCGCCGCGACGGCTTTCAGCACGCGCACGGCGTCGTCCCGGCGGCCGAAGTGCAGATACGCCTCGGCGAGGACCTGGTAGTTGGCGGTATAGCGCGGATCGAGGCGGACGGCGGTCTCGTATTCGTCGAGCGCTTTCTTCTTGTCGCCGCCGGCAAAGCCGGGCACTTGCCAGAGAATCTCGCCCAGCACGCGATGCGCGCCGCCGTGATTCGGGTCCAGGGCCACCACCTCGCGCATCTCCCGACGGATCGGTTTAATGAGGAACAAGGAGTGCAGGATGCCCTGCGTCTCGCCGCGACGGCCCATCGCCACGCCGTACCAGAAATGCGCGTCGACGCTGGTCGCGTCCGCCTCGGACGCGCGCTTCAGCAAGTCCTCCGCCTGAAGGTAATCCGAAAGCTTCTCCGCTTTCGTTTTTTGCTCCTCGCCCAGGCGGATCAGCGCGCGGCCCTTGCGCCAGAGCAGGCCGGGGTCGTCGGGCGCGCCCGCCAGCAGGCCGTCGAGCGTCTTGACGCACAGCACCAGATTGCCGCCGTCGTAGCGGTGCCAGTAGAGACGGTCGGCCGCCGCGTAGTCGACGCCCGCCCAGGCCGCCGAGGCGGCCAGGAGAACCGTCAGCGCCGCGGCGGCCGCGCGCATTACGGGTACATGCCGCGAATCGAAGCGGCTTTGCCCAGGCGGCGCAGGCCGACCATGAACGCGGCCGTGCGCATGTCGACCTTCTCCTTCTCGTGCAGGTCGTAGACCTCGGTGAACGCGCCGACGATGACTTCCTGCAGGCGCGCGTTGATTTCCTTCTCGCTCCAGAACAAGGACTGCATGTCCTGCACCCACTCGAAGTAGGAGACGGTGACGCCGCCGGCGTTGGCCAGGATGTCGGGCACCAGCAGGACGCCCTTGGCGTTGAGGATGCGGTCGGCGTCGTTGGAGGTCGGCCCGTTGGCGCCCTCGATGATGTATTTGGCCTTGATCCGGTCGGCGTTGGCTTTCGTGATCGCGTTCTCCATCGCGGCCGGCACCAGGATGTCGCAGGGCAGCTCGAGGAACTTGTCGATGGGCACGTGCTCGGCCTTGCCGTAGTCGGCGACCGACTCGTTCTTCTCGCGGTAGAGCATGATGTCGTGCAGGTCCAGGCCCTTGGGGTCGTAAAGCCCGCCGGTGACGTCGGAGATGCCCACGACCTTGCAGCCGTGCTCGGCGAAGATGTTCGCGGCGTTGGAGCCGACGTTGCCGAAGCCCTGGATGACGATGGGCGCCTTGCGCAGGTCGAAGCCGCGCCGCGCGGCCAGCTCGCGCGTCACGTAGAACACGCCGCGGCCGGTGGCTTCCTTGCGGCCCAGCGAACCGCCGATCTCGATGGGCTTGCCGGTGACCACGCCCGGGCACGCGTAGCCGAGAGTCATGGAGTAGGTGTCCATGATCCAGGCCATCACCTGCTCGTTGGTGTTCACGTCGGGCGCGGGAATGTCCTTGTCGGGTCCGATGATGATGGAAATCTCCGCGGTGTAGCGCCGCGTCATGCGCTCCAGCTCGCCTTTGGACATTTTCTTGGGGTCGCAGATGATGCCGCCCTTCGCGCCGCCGTAGGGCAGGTTGACGACCGCGCACTTCATCGTCATCCAGAAAGACAGCGCCTTGACCTCGTCGAGCGAAACTTGCGGGTGGTAGCGGATGCCGCCCTTGGCCGGGCCGCGGTCCATGTTGTGCTGGATGCGGTAGCCCTCGAAGACCTTCACGCTGCCGTCGTCCATCTTGACCGGCACGGAGACGGTCAGGATGCGCTTGGGGTGGCGCAGGCGCTCCAGCGCGAACGGCTCCAGCTTCATCGCCTTGCCGGCGCGGTCCAACTGCTCCATGGCCTGATGCCAGGGATTCTCGTCTTGCGCCTCCGCGCGTTCGGCGGGCTTGGCCACGGCGGGTGCGGCGGACGGCTTAGAGGGAATTTTGGTGTCCATGGCCGGATTCTATCATGTCGCCCGGAAAACGTCCACAGCTTCGGCGTCCGGCCGGCGCGCTAAAAAATCAGGGCGTCGGGACCCAGAAATAGCGGCCGGTCGTGTCGATGTAGCCGCGCGCGCCGTTGAGGAGCACCGGAGCCAGGCCCATCGCCGGGTCGAAATGCGGAATTTCGACCTGGCCCTTGTTGCGGCCGATGAAGCCGTTGAGGACGCTCGGCAGAGGTCCGCTCGACGAGGACTCCGGATCACCCAGTTCCGGGGTCACGACCACGTTGCCGGACGTGTCCACGTAGCGGTAGTCGCCGCCGTCGAGAGCCAGAGCCAGACCGTCCGAGTAGGCGAACACGGCGTCGAAGCTGGGCGCGACGGCCTGCCTTCCGCGGAGATCGATGAAGCCCCACTTGTCTCCCTCCAGCACCGCGGCCAGTCCGTCGTGAAAGCTGAGCGCGCAGCCGAAGCCGGGAGTGATGGCCATGGCGCCGGTCTTGTCGATATAGCCGAAGGAGCCGCCGTCGTTTTCCACGGCCGCGAGGCCCTGGGAGAATCCCAAGGTGTCGCGGTACTGCGCGGGCACCACGAAGGCTCCGGACGCGTCGACGTAGCCCCACAGCCCGTTCATGCGCACGGCGGCCAAGCCTTCGGTGAAGCCGAACGTCGCCTCGTAGCGAGGCGCGATCACGGTGGCCCCCGACTTGTCGATGAAGCCCCACTGTCCGTCCTGCTCCACGCCGGCGGTGCCGTCAGGAGAAAAGCCGGTCGTGTTGTCGTATTGCGGTTCGATGACCACGTCTCCCGACGGGTCGATAAAGCCCCATTTCCCGTCCTGCTGAATGGGCGCAAGCCCCTGAGAGAACCCGTAAGCGGCCTCGAACTGCGGCGCGATCACGGTCTGGCCCGTGGCGTCGATGTAGCCCCACGCGCCGCCGGATTTCACCGCGCACAGCCCTTCCGAAAATCCCCACGCGGCGGAATACTCCGGGTCGATGGCGATCGCCCCCTCGCGGTTGATGAAGCCCCACTTGCCGCCGACGCGGACGGCCGCCAAGCCTTGACTGAAATCTCCCGCCTCCGCGAAATCCGGAGCGATGGTGGCCGCGCCCGACTTGTCGATGTAGCCGTAAAGGCCGCCGACGCGGATGGCCGCGAGGCCTTCGGAGAAGCCGCGCGCGAAGTCGAAGCGCGTCGACGCGCGGCGCCCGTCGGCGCGCACGAGGCGGCGCTGAGCCGGGTTCGCGGACGCGGGAGCGGCGGCCAGGGCATACACCGGAGGCAAGCGCCGTCCGTTTTTGTCGATATAGAATGAAGACGCGCCCGCGCGCACATGGGCGCGTCCATTTTCAAAGCTGGAGGCGTGATCATAGCACGCGAGGACCGGCCAGCGCCCGCGGCGGTCGATGTAGCCCCACGCCCCATGAACGCGGACGGCGGCGCGGTCCTCGGCGAACTCCCTGACTTTCTCGAAATCCGGCCGGATCACCCAGCGCCCGCGACGGTCGATGAAGCCCCAGCGCCCGCCGGTCGCGGCGGGCGCCAAGCCGCCGGAGAACGAGCCGGCGGACTCGAAGCGCGGTTGGATGACCCAATGGCCGAGGCGGTCGATGAAGCCGTAGCGCCCATGATAGGAGACGGCCGCCAGCCCCTCGCTAAATCGTCCCGCGTCGTCGAAGCGCTCCGGGATCACCAGCCGCTTCTTGCGGTCGACGTAGCCGCGCTTGCCGCCGACGACCACCGGCTCGGGATCGTCGCCTTGGACCCAGCCGAAACCGGACGGCAGCTGGGGATTGAGCACGAAGTTGCCGTTCTGATCGTGATAGCCCCAGGAGCCTCCGGACAGCTGGCCCGGGTCCGCGCCCGCCGGCGCGGCGGCCGCCAGCGCCGCGGCCAGCAGCGCCGCCTTCATGCCGCCCCTCCCGTCCGCGCCGACTTGCGCGCCTCGACGCGCCCCCCGCCCCACTCGTCGAGCGAAAACGAAAACTCCGAGCCGACGCCCAGCCGGCTGTCGACCTCCAGCCGGCTGCCGTGCGCCTCCACGATGCGCCGCGTCAAGGAGAGGCCGATGCCGAAGCCCTTCGGCGTCATGCGCCGCCCTTGCTCGGTGCGGTAGTGGCCGCGCAGGATGCGCGTCTTGTCCTCCTCGGACAGGCCGATGCCCGTGTCGCGCACGAACAGCCGGTAGCTGCCGGGACGGCCTGGTTCCGCGCGCAGGCCGGCGGCGATGCTGCCCTTCTCCGGCGTGTATTTGATCGCGTTGCTGAACAAATTGCTGATGGCCAAGCTCAGGATCGCGGGGTCGGCGCGCAGCGCGGGGGCGGTCTCGGGCAGTTCCAAGGTCAGCCGAAGTTTTTTGCGCAGGCACAGCGGCCGCATGCGCCGCGCGGTGGTGCGCAGAAGCCCCTTGACGTCCGCGGCTTCCACCGCGGCGTCCAGCCGCCCGGCCTCCACGCGGCCGTGGCTGAGCACGTTGAGGACCTCGCCGCCGAGCACCTCGACGTTCGAGCGCACGATCTCGAACAAGGGCTCCGACTCCGCGCGCTGCGCGGGCGAAAGGCGCTCGGCCAGCAGGAACACCGCGTTGTTGATGATCGACAGCGCGTTGCCGAACTCGTGGCTGACGGCGGAGACCAGGCTGGTCTTGAACTCGTTGAGCTCCTTCTCGCGCTCGAACTGGGCGTTGAGCCGGCGCGCCATGTCGGAAAAGCGCGACGCCAGGCTGTCGAGCTCCGCGATCGCGGGCGACACGGACGCGGACCAGTCCTCGCCCAAGCGCCAGCGCCCGCCGGCCTCGTCGAGCGCGGCGATCGGCCGGAGAACGAAAACGTAGAGCAGGAAGACGCCGAGGACCGAGGCGGCCAGCTCCGTGAAAAGCCGCACGACATCGGCCTTCAGCGAGTCGCCGCGCGCGCGGGCCAGGCGCCATTCCAGCTCGTCGGAGGCCGCGTCGCCCAAAGCCGAGAGCGTCTCCAGGAGTTCGTCGCGACGGCCCCGCGCCTCGCCCGCCGCGGCCTTCCGGGACGACGCCGTCCGGTCCTCGGCAAAGAGGAACGCGGCCAGCGCGCGCTCCACGTCCGCGCAGCCCGTCGAGAGCGTCGCCTCGGCGCAGTAGGGCTTGAGTTCCGCCGCCCGGCGGCTCAGCAGGGCCGCCGCCGCGGCCCGCTTGGCCGTCCACTCGCCGCCGCCACGCGTCCGGCACAGTTCGGTCAGCAAGTCCACGCGGCGCACCCCGCCGCGCAGGCTCGGCAGGCTGCGCAGCACGGAGACGTCCTGCTCCAGCGCGTCCTCCAGGCGCTCGTTGCGGCGCTGGTCCCGCCAGAACGACAGCAACGCCGCGGGAATCAAGACTGCGACCAGCACGGCCAGGATCGCCAGATGCGAGCGCGGCGAGGCGCGGCTCATGGCGCCCGCCGCGCGCGCATCAGGGAGGCGTCATCGGCGACGGCGCGGACCGTTTCGACCATGCGCCTCCAGGCGCCGTCTCACGCCTTCCTCTTCGCCAGCACGTACAGCGCGGGCAGGAAGTTCAGCGTGAAGAACGTCGCCGCCAGAAGACCGCCGACCACCGCGCGCGCCAGCGGGGCGTTGACGCCCGACAGCGAGGAGGGCAGAAGCGCGATCACCGTGGAGATCGCGGTCATCAGGATCGGGCGCAGGCGCGTGACCCCGGCCTCGCGCATCGCCAGCTCCGCCGAGACGCCGGTGGCCATGCGCTCGTTGGCGAAGTCGGTCAGGATCACGCTGTTGGACACGATGATGCCGATCAGCATGATCACGCCCATCAAGCTCTGGATGTTGATGGTCGTGCCGGTCAAAAACAGCATCCAGATCACGCCGAAAAAACCCATCGGCACGGTGGCCAGAATCAGCAGGGGGTCCAGGAAGGACTTGAGCTGCGCCACGATCAGCAGGAAGATCAGCACCAGCGACAGGATCATGCCCACGCCCAGGTCGCCGAAGGACGCGCGCATGGCCGCGATGGTGCCGCCCCAGACGGCCTTGTAGCCGGACGGCAGCGGATTTTTCTTCAGTACTTTTTCGATGTCGGAAGCCACCGAACCGATGTCCCGGCCGGTCACGTTGGCCATCACGTCGAAGGAGCGCTGGATCGCGTAGTGCGAGATCTCGACGGGAACCGTCATCATCTTGAGCGTCGCGACGTTGCGCAGCAGCGTGGGCGTCGCGCCCGACTCCATCGCGCGGGAGGACGGATTGATCGGGATGTTCTCGATGGTCTGGCGCGTGTCGATGTCGGCTTCCGGATACTGCGCGCCGATGAAGTAGTTGTTGCCGGTGACCGGGTCGTCCCAGAAGTTGAGCGCGAACAGCACGCTGGAGTTCAGCGCGGTGATCACGTTCTTCATCACGTCGTCGGAGGTCAGGCCCAGGTAGGCGGCCTTGGTCCGGTTGATGTTCATGTCGATGTCGGGATAGTCCAGCTCCTGCTCCACGAAGGAGTCGGTGATGCCGGGCACGCGCCGGACCTCGGCGAGCACCTTCTGCGCCGCGGCGTGGCCCTTCTCCAAATCGGGGCCGATGATGCGCAGATCCAGGGGCGACAGAGCGCCGTAGTTCAGCGCGGTGGAGACGGGGTCGAGCAAGGTGTAGGTGAAGTGCGTGCCGGGGTAGAGCTTGGTCAGCGCGGGACGCAGCTTCGCGATCGCGTCTCCCGCGCCCACGCCGCTCTTCTCGTTCATCTCGACTTCCAGAAGGGCGTCGTGCGGCGCGGAGTTCGGGCTGTAGGCCGCCGCCCAGCTGGGCAGGACTCCGATGTTGGAGAGCACGGCATCGACGCTGTCCTTGGGCAGGAGAGTCCGGAGGTTCTTCGAGATGTCGGCGACCAGGCGGCTGGTCAGCTCGATGCGCGTGCCGGTCTCGGTGCGCACGCGCATGGCGAACATGCCCGAGTCGTTGGCCGGAAAGAATTCGTTGCCCAGCAGCGGCGTCAAAAGAAAGGACAGCAGCAGCGCTCCGACCGACAGGGCGACGACCACCTCGGGGTTCCCGATCGACCAGTCCAGCATGGTCTGGTAGCGCACGCGGAATTTGTCCCACGCCGCGTCGAAGATCTGCACCGCCTTCGGCTTGGGGCCGTGGCCGTGCTCGCTCTTGGGCTTGAGCAGGCGCGCGGCCGCCAGAGGCACGATCGTCATCGCGGTGAAGTAGGACAGTAGGATCGAGATGCAGACGGTCAGCGCCAGCGGGATGAACAGGTATTTGCCCAGGCCCTGGAAGAACACGACGGGCAGGAACACGATCATCAGCGCGATGGTCGAGACCAGCACCGGCAGGGCCACCTCGTCGGCGCCCTGCTCGGCGGCGACCCGCGGCTCGCGGCCGTGCTCCAGCAGGCGTTCGATGTTTTCCAGCACGACGACCGCGTCGTCGATCAGACGGCCGGTGACCAGCGCCAGGCCGCCCAAGGTCATCAGGTTCAGCGACTGCCCCATGAAGTAGAGGCCCACCATGCAGCCGATGATCGACAGCGGGATGGCCAGGCTCGCGATGAACGTGGGCTTGATGTCGCCCAGGAAGAAGTAGATCGTGATGGCGGCCAGGATGATGCCGACGACCAATTCGCGGATCACGTCATGGATCGCGTCGCCGATGCGCACGGATTGGTCGAAGAGCAGGCGGATCGTGCTGTTCGGGGCGATCGAGGCCAGGATGTCGGGAATGGACGACTTGATGGCGGCCACGACCGTCAGCGTGTTGGCGCCCAGGCTGCGGAAGATCGGGATGTAGGTCTGCTCCACGCCGTTGACCTGCACCACGTTGGTCTGGATGGCCGACGCGTCGCGGGTGTGGCCGATGTCCTTGACGAAGATCGGCGAATTCTTGATCACCCGGACCGGCAAGGTGTCGAAATCCGCGACGGTCGGGACCATGCCGTTGGAGCTGATGCTGTAGTCGTAGCGGCCCATCTTCGCGTCGCCGGTCGGGATCATCTCGTTGCCCTTCGACAGGGTCTCGACGACGTCCATCGGCGACAGGCCGTAGCCAGCCAGCTTGCGCCGGTCGAGGAAGGTCATGATCTCGCGCAGCTTGCCGCCGAAGACCACCGGCGCCACCGCGCCGGGCAGGGCGTTGAGCTCGTTGCGCACGATGAAATTCGACTCGTCCCAGATGCGCGCCTGGCTGAGGTCCGGCGTATAGATGGTCGACACCGCCACCGGCAGGGCCGCCGTCGGGTCGTAGCCCATGACGATGGGCGGCAAGGTGCCCGGCGGCAGATAGTGCAGGTCCGACATGACCAAGGTGCTGATCTGCGCCAACGCGTTGTTCGGGTCGAAGCCGGGCGTGAAGAAGCAGTTGAGGATGCTGACGCCGATCATCGAACGCGACTCGATGTGGTCCAGGCCCGACGCCTGCGCCAGCCAGCGCTCCAGGCGGTTGGTGATGTCCATCTCCATCGTCTCGGCGGGCATGCCGGTATAGGTGGTCACCACCATGACCGCGGGCAGGCGGAACGCGGGCAGGATGTCCATGGGCAGGCGCAGCATGCAGAACACGCCCAGAACCATGATCATCAGGGCGACGACGATGATCGTGTACGGCGCCTTGAAGGCGAACTTGACCATGTTACTGGGCCTCCGCCTCGTCGGCCTTCTTGGCGGCGGCCGCCGCGGCCGGGGTCTGCACGTCGACCTTCATGCCGTCGGCCAGCGCGGAGCCGCCCTGCAAAATGACCTGATCGCCGCCCGACACGCCCGAGGCGATCTCCACGTCGGTGATCGTGTTCAAGCCGACCTTGACCGGCGCGCGCTTGGCGACGCCGTCCTTGACCACGAACACGAATGGGTTGTCCTCCTCGCCGCGCAGGGCCTCGCGCGGCAGGACCAAGGCCTTGTCCTTGTGCTCGAGCACCAGGTCCGCGGTCGCGAACATGCCCGCGTGCAGCTTGCCCTCGGGGTTCTCGATGTCGACCAATACGCGGCGGGTTTTCGTGTCCTCCTTCATCAGGTCGTCGATGCGCGTCACGCGACCCATGAAGACCTTGTCCGGAAAGGAATCGACGCGGATGTTCGCGCGGGAGCCCAAGTGCACGTCGGCGACGTCGACCTGGGGCACGTCCAGGGAGACGCGCAGGAGGCTCTCGTCGACGACGATGAAGATCGGCTTGGCGGACTGATTCTGGGTCGCCTTCGTGATCAAGTCGCCGGGATAGTTGAAGCGCCGCGCGACCTGCCCGTCAAACGGGGCGACGATGTGGGTGTAGGCCATGTTCGCGGCCGCGTTCTGCAGCTGCGCGCGCGCCTCGGCGGCTTTGGCCACGATGTCGTCGTACTCCTGCTGGGAGATGACCTGCCCTTTGACCAGCTGCTCGTAGCGCTGCTTGGTGGCCTGTTGGAAATCGTCGTCGGCCTTGGCGCGGTTATAGGCCTGGACGATGTCGGGCGCGTCGATGTCGGCCATCGGCTGGCCCGTCTTGACGGTGTCGCCTTCATCGACGTAGAGCTTCTTAAGATATCCGTCGATGTGCGCATACAGGCTGGCCTGGCGCAGGCCTTCCACGTCGGCCGGCAGCTTCAGCAGACGATCCATCGGCTGATAGCTCGGCTGGACGATGCTGACCATGGGCAGGTCCGTGGTCTTGCGGTCTAGCGCCAGCTTCGTGGTGATCACGCGCACGGCGACCAAGACCGCCATCACGGCGAGCGTCACCAGGCCCGCCTTGGAGCCGAGGATCGCAAGGGACTGCGTCTTCCAATTGGGCGCGACGTCCCGCGGGCTCATGTCTTCTTTCTGCGCTTCAGCGTTCATTTCATGTTCTCCAACGGAAGATTGACCGCGGTCTCCAGCGCCTTGACCGAGGTCGACAGGCCGTAGACGGCCCGCAGTTCCTCGGCTTCGGCGTTGAACTCCGACGTCTCGGCGATCAGCAGCTCCAGGATGGTACCGACCCCGGCCGCGTAGCGCTTCTGGCCCAGGTCCAGGTTTTCCTTGGCGAAAACGAGAGCCTCCTCGGCTACGTCGCGGTTCTGCTCCGCGCGTCCCAGATTCAGATAGGCGTTGGAGACGTCCTGCTCCACGGCCAGACGCTCCTTGTCAAGCTGCGCGGTCGCGGCGTCGCGCCGCGCGGACAGCTCCCGGATGCGAAACGGCGTATAAAGACCGTCGAAAAAGTTCCACGAGGCGGCCAACCCGATGCCCCACGCCCGAGACAAAGACTCGGGATAGTTCGGTTCAAAGCCTCCGGTCCAACCCTGCGCCTGCAAAGTGGGCAGCAACGAAACTTCGCCGCTGGCCAAATTGCTGCGCGCCGCCTGCAGAGACGCGGCGTCGCGCCGGATTTCGGGGCGCAGATCCATGGCCTCGTCGACCAAGTGGTCCAGTGACATCTGGCCGGTCGTCACGCTCGGAGTCTGAGTCGAGTCGACCAGATCGAAATTCGCGCGCCCCCGCAGGCCCATGAGATTGAGCAAGGCAACCTTGGCCAGGTCGCGCGCATTTTCGGCCTTGATGAGCTCCAAGCGAGCGGACACCAGGTCGACGTTCGCCTCGGTCAGATCGAAAGGCGGGCGCACGCCGGTTTTGACGAGCAGTCCCGCGTCGCGCGTGGTCTCCTTAAAGCGGTCGACGCCGCGCTGGGCCACGCCCACCAGCTTGGTCGTCAGCGATACATCATAGAACGCCTTCTGCACGGCCAGCACCAAATCGTTGCGCAGGGCGGACAGCTGCTCCTCTTGCGCCCGGCGCGCGCCGCGCGCGGCCAGGATGTCCTCAAGCCCCTTGCCGAAATCGAACAGGGTCTGCTGGAAGGAGACCGTGCCCCACGTGTACGGCTCGGCTTGGCCCAAATAGGGGGTCAAACCCACGCTGGGCTGGGGCAAGGTCGTGCGCATGGTCTGAGCGTCCGCACTCAAGTGCGGGACGTAGACGCTGGCCGCCTCGCCGATCACCGCGCGCGCCGCCGCGACGTTGGCCAACGCGGTCTTCACGTCCGGGTTGTTCTCGATGGCCAGGCGCTCCACGTCCTCAATCGTCCAGACCGTGGTCGTGGACGCCGCGGGCGCAGCGTCCTGGGCCGCCGCGCGCGCGGCGGCCGCCAGGAGAAGCGCGGCGACAAGAAGGTTCGACGTTCGTTTCATGCTTTGGTCCGATGACGGCATAAGGTTTTAACGGAATCCGGAGGTCTCGCGGCAAGCGCGGACGCCCGCGGTGCGGCAAACAGCTCGCGATTAGACGCGCGAAGGAGGGTAATCGGGTCCGCAGGGAGGACGCGCCAATAGCCGCGAAGAAGCCGAGAGGCGCAACGAAGAGCAGTCCGGCGCCAAGATCGAAAGCTCGAAGGCCCCTGCCGCGACGGTCGAGCGGCGATGGTGCCGCCGCAGGAAGTGCGCTTTAAGATGGAATTTCCTGCGCGCGTCGCCACGTGCGGGGAGCACGACCGCACGGGCGGGCGCGCGCGGCGACGAAAGCGCGGCGTCCCGGCCCGCCCGCATACGAGAGCCGACCGCCGCCGCCGGGCGCAACGCCAGCCCATGCAGGGCTAGAAGAATCCCCAGCATGGCGCAACGTTTCGTCCGGCCTCGTGACGGCGACGGCAACATGGCAGGCATTATACGTCATGCTTGAAAACAAGTTCAATGCCGGCCGCCCGCGCGAATGTTAGAATGCCCGCGTGAACTGGCGCAACCGCTGGATGTTCTGGGGTCTCACGGCCGTGGTGCTCGCGCTGATCAGCGTCCCCTCGATCGAATGGGTCGAGACTTTGCGCGACTACGCGCGCTTCGCCGAAGGCTGGGAGCCGGCGCCGCTGAAACCCACGCGCACGACCTTCACGCCCCGCGAGAGCCTGGGCGCGCCGGAAGAGGAGCCGGCGCTGGTCCCAGTCGAGTTCCGGCACAAGGCGGTGCGCGCGAAATCCGTCGAACTGGTCGGAGACTTCAACGCCTGGTCACCCGGCCTCCTTAAAATGCGGCGAAACGCCCGCGGGACGTGGTCCATCGTCGTCCCCGTGCCGCCGGGGCCGTGCAAATATCTCTACCTGGTGGACGGGGAGCCCGAACTCGACACTGAGACGGGAACCGCGGATGGCCCGGAGCGCCGGCGGGTCTCGGAAAGGAACGTCAAATGAAACCCTGGATTGCCGCCGTCCTGCTCGCCGCAGCTCCCGTGCGCGCGCAGATTTTACCATCCGCTCTGGTCTGGCTTCCGGCGGAAAATTTTTCCGATTGGAGCAAGGTCGACGCCCTTCTGCGCCGCCGAGCCGATCTCAAGCTCACCGTCGCCCTGACTCCCGGCCTGGCGACTCCCGCCGCCAAGGACTCGCTCAGGCCCTGGGCCGCGGCCGGCCGAGTGGAATTCGCGGTCCGCATCGAAGGAGATCCGGTTCTCCCTCTCGTCGACGCCGATCCCGCCGCACCCCGCCCCGATGACGCCTTGGAGCGCGCCTCGCAGGCCAAACACGAAGTCGAGCAGCGCCTCGGCGTGACGGTACCGGGGTTGATCGTCGGCGGCGGCGCGCTCGACGCGTCCTTGGTCGGACCCGTCGCGGACGCGGGCTCATCCTGGGCTCTCGTCGGCCCATTTTCCACGGCCGGCTCCTCGCTGGCCGCGGCGGGAGGAACTCTGTTTATCCCCGCACGCGCCGCACCCCGCGGCGCACTCTTGTCCGTCGATCTGACGACTCCCGGCGCCTGGGTCTTCGACGAGAGCTCCGACGCGGGCTCCGCTTTTCTCGACGCCCTGTCCGCCCTCCCCGCCGCCGCCCGACCCGACGCGGGCTGGACCAACATTTCCGCCTTCGCCGCCGCTCTCCTGGGGCCGCGCGCCGACGCGGCCGCCGTGGCCGCGTGGCCGGGTTGGGACGGAGCGCCCGCCTCGGTCGACCCCGCCGCCCGACCGGCTCTGCGCGCCTATGCGGGAGCGGCCGCGGCCGTGATCCGCTACCAGAAATCCGGCGCGGCGAACCTGAAGGTGCTGGAAGACGCCGCCGCCCTCCTGCGCCGCGCCCAGGACGCCCGCTTCTTCCGCGCGCCCGCCCCCGGCGCTCCCGCGATCGCGCCCGAGTTGCGCGCGCGCGTGCTGGCCGTGTATCGACGCCTGCATCGCTCCGCGCCGGACTCGCTGTACGCGGCGGACACGTCGACGTCCGCCGCCGAAGGAGACCAGCCCACCGGCGTGCGCTCCGCGTCGGGGCCAGGCTGGCTGAGTTTCGACAATCCCGCGGGCTCCTTGGCCCTCGCCCCGACCGCCGGAGGCAGTCCCGAGCCCTGGCGCCTTAAAAGCCTGCACGTCGAATGGGACGACCACCGAGTGTTGTTCCGCTTGATCGTCGGCCGCGTCGACGCCTCCGCGCCCGCGCCGCGGCCGGTCTTCGACGTCTACATCGACCTCAACCACATCGTCGGAGCCGGCTCGATCCGACTGCTGGACGGCCGCGGCGCGTTTTCCGCCGCGCGCGACGCCTGGGAGTACGCGCTGACCGTCGTCGGCACGGACGCTCGGCTGTGGCGGGCGTCGGCCGACGGCGCGCCGGAGGAGCTGTCGACGCTGACGGCAACGGCAGATCCTGCGTCCGGAGAGATACAGGTGAGCGTGCCGCGAGACCTTCTACGCGGCAACCCGCCGCGCTGGGGCTACCTGGCGCTCGCTCTCGCTGAGGATCCGCGCCGGCCGGGGCTCAGCCCGGCCGCGACGCTGGCCGGTCCCGACGGCTCGGTGCTGCGCGGCCTGCTGGCGCCTCTGGAGGTCCAGCAGGCGGTTTTTTCCCGACCCGGCGTGCCGCAACGAGTTCCCGCCGCGCGCCTCGACGCCGCGCCCTGACGCGTTTTCAGGCCCGCTCGGGCGCGGGCTCGACGATGCGCAGGCCGTCGCCGTCGGCGACCAGGCCTTTGGGAATCGAGAAGAAGAAGCGCGCGCCGTGGCCCAATTCGGACTCGACCCAAATCTTACCCAGGTGAGATTCGATGAAGAACCGCGTGATGGTCAGTCCCAGCCCTGTGCCCCCGCGGCGGCGGCCCTGGACCTGCTCGAACTTTTCGAACACGCGCGCAAGCGCCTCCGAGGGGATGCCCTCTCCGCTGTCTTCGACGCAGCAGCGAATCGCGGGGCCCTCGTCCATGATCGAGATCGTGATGGTGCCGCGCTCGGGGGTGTATTTGACCGCGTTGCCGAGCAGATTCATGAACACGCGCTCGATCATGTCCGCGTCGGCTTCCAGCGAGAACTCCTCGACGGCGACCAGATGCACGGAGACGTTCTTGGCCTTGGCGAACTGCTCAAGCATCTCGATGGAGCGGCTGGCGATACCGGCCAGCGAGACGGTCTTGAGCTGGACGCGCATGCGCCCGGCTTCCATCTTCGCGATGTCGAGGATGTTGTTGATCATGCCCATCAGCCGCGCCGTCGAGCGCCGAACCGAGGACACGATCGCCATCTGATCGGGGTTCAGCACGCCCGCCGTCCCCTTCATCAGCACGTCGAGAAAGCCCGACGCCGAGCTCAGCGGATTGCGCAGATCGTGCGTGATGTAGTGGAGAAAATCCTCCTTCATCCGATCGAGCTCGCGCTCCAGAGTGACGTCGCGCAAGGCGAAGACCGCGCCCAGTTCGGCGTCGCGGCCGGGGCTGACGACGGGGCTTGAAACCGTGCGCACGAAGCGGCGGTCTTGCTCGGTCGACAGATTCACTTCCTTGGGTTCGCCCGGCTTCTCCAAGGCGGCGAGCAGGGCCGTGCGCAACGGGCCTTCCGGGAAGGCCTCGACGATCGGCCGGCCCTCGTATTCGGCGTCGGAGGCCAACTCGAACATCTCGCGTCCGCGTCGGTTGACGAGTTGGACGCGGCCGTCGCGGTCGGTCAGGACGATGCCCTCGTCGATGGAAAACAGTACGGCCTCGGTGCGCCGCTGTTCGACGACCAGGCGGTCGACCTGCAGAAGCGAATACTGACGCAGGCGCTCCGCCATCGCGTTGAAGGTCTGAGCCAGATCCTGGAGTTCGTCGCCGGTGGTGATGTCGACGCGCGCCTCGAAGTCGCCCTGAGAAACGGCCTCCGCCGCGCGCGTCATCGCGAGCACCGGAGCGCTGAGCAGCCGCGCCAGAAGCGCCGAGACGAACAGCGCGCCGGTGATCACGATCAGGATCGCGAAGCCCGCCGCGCGGTGGGTCTCGTCGAGGGCCAGATACGCCTCCGCGCGCGGTTCGAGCACCAGCACCGCGCCGCCCAATGTCTTGACCGGCGCATAGGCACCGACAAAAGCCTGGCCGGAGCCGTCGATAAACTCGCTGGCGCCGACGTTCGCGCCGGGACGCATGGCCGCCCGCGTGATCGGCCAACCTTCCAGGCCCGCCAGATCGTGGCCCTCCGGCGCGATCAGCGGCCGCCCGGTCTCGTCGACAAGCACCGCAAATCCCGTCCAACCCACATTCGCCGCAAAGAGTCGCGCGACCGGTTTGAGCGGCAGGATCGCGCGCGCATAGATTCCACGGCCGAACGGGTAATAAAGCACCAGAAGCGGCCCGGAAGCCGCGCGCGCGACCATCACGCCGCGGCCCCCGTTGGCCAGAGCCCGGCGCAGCGCGACTTTCGCCAAGCCCGGCTGAACCACGCCTTCACCCTTGAGCGCCGGATTTTCGACGCTGAGCCGCGCAACCCCGTCTCGGTCCACCAGCGCGAAGGACGCCGTTCCGGAGTCTCCGGCGACAAAGCGCTTGAGCAGGGCGCGTCGCCCCGCCTCATCGAGCGCACCGAGCGCGAGCAACGCCGTGCGGTTGCGCCCATCAACCGCCTCGATCCAGTCCTCGATGCGCTCGGCTCCGCGCTCGGCCAGCTTACGGTGAAGTTGAAGAACCGCATCGCGGATGCCGCGCTCGCTGGCCGTCAGTACGCGCTGATAGAGTACCAGAACGGGCAGAAGCGCGATCGCGCCCATGACCACGGCGAAGCGCCGCGACAGACTGGATTTCAGCCAGTTCATCGGCCCGCGCTACCTCAGCGCGTCACGCAGCAACGCGAGCGTCGCCGGCAGAAACGCCAGCGCCCACAGCGCCAGCGGAGCGCTGGAGCTGGCGCGCAAAGGAACGGCGCGCACCGACACGGGCCGTGACCCGGCCGCCGCGGAGTCAACAAACGCTCGCGCGCGCCCGAGACCTTCCCCCGAGACCGGCACGGCCGTCCGGTCTGCTTCGGCGGCCGCTTCAGCGCCCGGTATCGCCGCGGTCTCCAGCATGCCCCGGCGTTCCAGCCAGCGCGTGGACGTCAAAGGCGCCGTCGTGCGCCGCGCGCGGCGCGCCGAAGTCACCGCTTCGGCGCCTCGGCCCGCCAGCCGGAGAGCGCTCGCGGCCAGCCGATCGGCGACGGAGCGCACCTGGACGACCAGATCGGCGCCCAAACTCAACGTCAACCGCTCCAGGCGCCGCGGCGCGGACAGCGACGGCGCGGCGGAGCGGGCCGGAGCGTCCGCGGCGCCGAACGAATACGACCGTCCCGACGCGGAGGCCGCGAATCTCGCCGCGGCCGACGGTGCCGCCGCCGGAAAGGCCGCGGCGACCGCGTCGTGCAATTCACCGTCGCCCGCCGAGGCGGAGACCGACGGCAAGACCGCCCCCGCAACCGCGGCGGTCGGCGCGACGAATGCCGGTGCGCCGCGGTCGGCCGGGGCCTCCAGAACCGACGCATCCAAGCGCGGTCTCGCGACGGCCTGATCCCAAAACGCCCGGGACGAGGACGCGGTGTCCTCCGCCGATGCACGCGCGTCCGGGGCGTGCGGCGCGGGCAGAGCCGGGCGTCCCGCCTCTGATTTCACATCCGCCTCGGCCGCGTCGTTTCCGACCGCCGCCGCGGCGGCCGCCGTGCCGTGCGCGGCGGACGCGGACGCGGGCGGCGGGACCGAGGGAGCGGAGGGCGTCGCCCCGGTCGCGGCGACGGCCGTCGTCGCCTTCGCCATGGGCGTCGGCGCGGCGGAGACGGGCGCGGCCGACGCGGGCGCGGCGGTTGCGGCGGCCGGAGAAGCCGCGACCGCAGGAGGCGCCAGACGCATCTGTCCCGCTCCCGGAGCAAGACCGAACGTCGCGCCGAGCGACGCCGGCAGAAACCCCGCCGAAGGCGCTAGCGACGGAGCCAGGAGCGAAGCCGCGGGAACCGCGGACAACGTCGCCGCCCCCAGCGACGCCGAGCCAGACGCGCCGGACGCCGCCTCCGGAGCGGTCTCCACGACCGCCGCCGACGCGCGCGCGCATATAAGGACAGCCAGCGCCCAAACCTTCATTGTCCGCAGTCTAGCACAATCCGCACGTCTCGCGTCAAAGACAGCCTCCCCGCTTGAGAATCTCGCGCGCGGACGCCGCGTAAGGCTCCAGGGAGAAGCAGGCGTCCAGCTCGCGCGCGGACAGGCGCTTGGTCACCTCACCGTCGGCTCCCAGGGTTTGGCGCAGGGAGCCCTCGCCTTTCCAAGTCTTCATCGCGCAGCGCTGGACCAGGTCGTAGGCCTCCAGGCGTCCCAGGCCGGCGTCGATCAGGCGCAGGAGCACGGTTTGGGAGAACACCAGGCCGTGGGAGCTTTCCAGGTTCTTCTTCATGCGCTCCGGATTGACCTGCAGGCCGTCGAGAACCTTCACGAAGCGGTCGAGCATGAAATCCAAGACGATGTGCGCGTCCGGGAGAATGACGCGCTCGTTGGACGAGTGCGAGATGTCGCGCTCATGCCACAGCGCGCAGTTCTCCGTGACCGTCGACTCGTAGCCGCGGATGAGGCGGGCCAGGCCGCACAGGTTCTCGCAGAGCACCGGATTGCGCTTGTGGGGCATGGCCGAGGAGCCCTTTTGTCCGTCGGAGAACGGCTCTTCGAGCTCCAAGACCTCGGTTTTCTGAAGGTGGCGGATTTCCAGAGCCACGCGCTCGACGGCGCACGCGGTCAGCACCAGCGCGTGGAAGTAGTCGGCGTAGCGGTCGCGCGGGATCACCTGGGTGGAGACGGGCTCCGGGCGCAGGCCCAGCGCGTCCAGAATATCCGCCTCCACGTCCGGCGACAGTTGGGTGAACGCGCCGACGGCGCCGGAGATTTGGCCGTAGGCGATGGTCTCGCGCGCGGCGCGCAGGCGCTTGAGGCCGCGGACGGCCTCGGCGTGCCAGCCGGCGACCTTGATGCCGAAGGTGATGGGCTCGGCGTGGACGCCGTGGGTGCGGCCGACCATCCAGGTGCGTTCGTGCTTCTTGGCCAACGTCTTCAAGCGTCCGGCGACGCGTTCCTGGCCCGCGATCAGCAGGTCGGCGGCGTCGCGCAGCTGGAGCGCCATCGACGTGTCCAGCACGTCCGAGGAGGTCAGGCCGTAGTGCAGGTAGCGGTCCACCTTCGGCGCCTGCTTCTTGAGCTCCCCGGCCACGGCCGAGATCATGCCGATGACCTCGTGTCCGGCCATCGACTCCTTGCGGCGCGACGCGTCCAGCAGAGACTTTTCCATCAGGCGGTTGAGCGCCTGCAGTTCGCGCGCGGGAATGCCTTTCTTCGGCGCGAGGACCTTGAGCAGTTCCACCTCGACGCGCAGCATCGCGCGCAGACGGTGGTCGTCCGACCAGATGCGGCCCATCTCCGGACGCGTGTAACGTTCGATCATGTCACTCCCCGTCCGAGCCGGCGTCCTGCCCGCGGCGCGCCGTCGACAGCGGCACCCCGGCCTGGCACTGCGCGCAGGAGTCCGGAGGCGCGGCCTGCAGCGGGTAGGAGACCAGGCCGCGCGTGGGCACGCCCAGGCACAGCGGCGCCGAGGAGCGATCCACCATCGCGCCGACGCCGATCACGCGCGCGCCGTAGGCCTGGGCGAGGGCCACGACCTCGCCGTTGGAGCGGCCCGTGGTCAGCACGTCGACGATGACGAGCGCGCGCTCGCCGCGGGCCAAGGTGAAGTCGCGCCGGAACGCCATCGCGCCGCTGACGCGCTCGGTGAAGATCGCGCGCGCCTTCTTGGCCCGCGCGACCTCCTGGCCGAGGACGACCGAGCTCAGGCCCGTGGAAATCACCACGTCGACGGGCGACGAGAAGCGCGCGGCCAGCGCCTTGGCCACCTTCTGCGTCACGTGCGGATACTGCAGGACCAGCGCGGGCTGCAGATACACCGAGGTGTGCAGGCCCGAGGCCAATCGGAAGTGGCCGCTGGCCACCGCGCCGTGCTCCTGCAGCAGGCCCAGCACGTCCGTCTTGTTGCTTTCTCTCATGTCGTCCTCCTCATTTAGAAATTCAAACGTCTGACGAGCGCCAAAAAGCGCTTCTTGGCGCCCGCGCGGCCGGCGGCCACGTCCTGCTCGATCTCCTTGTCACCGATCTTGCGAAAGCGCGGCTCCAAGTCCGGATGATTGATGTCGCCTTTGACGCGAAAGCCGATGGCGGGGCGGCCCGCCTCGTCGACCCACCACTCCGGCAGGGCGCTGCGAAAGCTGGTCAGCCGCGTCAGGATGTTCATGTCCACGAGCTCCCGCCCGCCGTCGGCGGTGCCCTGCGCGTAGGCCACGAACTGCGGTCCGCTCACGGAGAAGTAGCGGATGGTCGCCACGCCCCGGGTCGCGCCGTATTCGCCGTCGATCTTGTCGAAGTCGAACGACTTCGGATAGGCGGTCGCGCCGCTGAACACCGAAAGGTTGTTCATCTTGTACATGAACACGAAGGGCAGAAAGACGACGCGCAGGAAGGTGTTGGCCTCCTGGGCGGTGGCCAGGTCCTTGACGTGGCCGGGGCCGAAGCTCAGGTAGGTCTCGCCGTCCAATTTATTGAGCTCGGGCGTGATGCCGCGCAGCGACCAGAGCAGTTCAACGTTGCGGCAGGTGAAGTTCGGGTGCACGACCTCGCCGACCTTGACGGAGCCCGACGTGTTGGGAAATCCGCGCGGGATGGAATACTTGAACGTTCTCAGCCACGGCCGGTCCTCCTCGGCCGCCGCCGCGGCGGTGCGCGTGGAGATGGCCGCGCGCACGTCCTCGACCAGCTTCGCCGCCTTCTCCCAGTCGATCTTGTCGACGCTGCCCGACAGCACCACCTCCTTGGGCGCGGAAACGCGCGCGCCGCCTCTCGGATCGAAGAAGCGGTCCACGCGCGCGCGCAGCTTCACGCGCGAACCCTCCAAGGTGAACGCCAGCGCGTCGACGGTCAGGCGCCGCCCGTCGATCTTCACCGCGCCGGACACGTCGTCAAAGACGCGGTCCAGCGCCTTCACGCGGCCGCGCGCGACCGTCGCCTGCACGCGGGAGAACTCGTCGGTCGCCGACGCGTCGATGTCGGCGGCCTCGACGGCTCGCCCATCGCGCGTAACGCCGAAGCCGCGCAAGCTCAGTTCCGCCTCGCGCGCCTGCAGGCGCCCCGGCCAGCCGGTCGCGTCGACGCGCAGGGACGCCGTGCCGGCCAGCCCCAGCTTCGACCACGGCGTCCAGCGCTGAGCCGCGCGCGCCAGCGGCACGTCGGCAAACGCGGCCTCGACGCTGAGCGTCGGCGTGTCCGCGGCGAAGTCGAAGACGCCGCTGGCCGTCACGGAGCCTTCCGCGGTCTCGCCGCGCAGGCGCTGCACGTCGAGCAAGCCGGAAGCCGGCAGGCCGCCCTTGAAGCTCCAGCGGCTGGCCGGGACGCTCAGCGGCAAGTCGCGCGCGAACAAAGCCTTGAGCTGGGCGGCGTCCAGAGCCGGGACGTCGGCGCGCCCCTCCGCGCGCGGGTTCAAGAAGCTGCGCAAATCCAGGGATCCCGACAGCGGCACGCCCGCCAGCCGCCCGGAGAAGCGCTCCACGCGCGCCGACGCGCTCGACAAGTGGAAGTCCGCGAGATTCACCGAGCCTTCCGCCGTCACGTCCGCCGGAACGTCGCGGCCGGCCAGAAGCACGCGCGTGGAGAAATTCGTCTTCGCCGGAAACGGCCGGTTCGCCGAGAAGCGCTCGAAATCCAGCGACAGCTTCTCGAGCGAGAACTTATGGCGTCGCGCGCGATCTTCGACGCTCAGCAGGCCGTCCGACACGGAGACCTTCGCGGTCGACAGCGCCTGATAAACCAGCGCCGACGAAGATCCGCGCGCGGTACCCGACGACGTGAACAGGTCGGTCACGTCCCAGCGTCCTGTCGCGTCGCGGATCAAGGAGATGCGCGGAGATTCCAGGCGCACGGTCTCGATCTCCACGCGCTTGTCGAGCAGGGGCTTAAGCCGCACCGTCACCAAGGCCGAGCCGCAGGACAAGATGTCTGGCTGGGCGCCGCCCCGGCGCACGCGCAGTCCCAGGACCTTGAGGCCGGACGGGCTCAGCACGATGCGGTCGACGGACACCTCGCGCTTGAGCAGCGCGCTCAACTGTTCCTGCGCCAGACGGCGCGCGTCGTCGGGGCTGAAGCGCCGGTAGGCGTAGACGCCCAGGCCGCCGAGCGCCAGCACCGTCAGCACGAACAGCCAGCCGGCCACGCGAAGCGTCAGGTGCAGGACGCGTCCGAAGGCGCGCACCGTCTTGCGCGCCGCGTCCAGGGGCCTCATATCGCCGGAGATTCTACTTCATTCGGACGGCGGACCTTTTCATTCGCGCGCGCACGCGCTATGATGTTGGAAAGGAAAATCATGAACGGTCCAGCGCCCGTGCTTTTTTTGTCCTTCGGCGGCCCCGAAACCCCCGAGGAGATCATGCCGTTTCTGGAGCACGTCACGCGCGGCCGCGGCATCCCACGGGAGCGCCTGGAAGGCGTGGCGGAGCACTACCGGCACATCGGAGGACGCTCGCCGATCAACGAGATCACCCGCCGCCAGGCCGAGGCCTTGCGCCGAAAGTTCCTCGCCGCGGGCGCGCCGCGCGCCGTCTATCTGGGCCAGCGCCACAGCGCGCCGTTCATCGAGGAGACCCTTCGGCGGATGGTCCAGGACGGCGTGAGCAGCGCCGTGGGCTTCTGCACCGCCGCCTACCGCAGCGAGGCCAGCCTGGAGCGCTACGTCGCCGCTGTGGAAGACGCGCGCGCACGCCTCGGCCCCGCGGCCCCGCGGGTCGATTTCGTCGGCCCTTGGTTCGACCACCCCCTGTTCATCGCGGCGATCGCCGCCCGCATCCGGGAGCGGGCCGCGCCCGCGGGTTGCCCAACGGTATTCACCGCGCACTCCATCCCATGCGCGATGGCGAAAGAATCCACGTACGTAGAAGAACTGCGCGCGACGTGCGCGCTCGTCGCCGCGGCCTGCGGCCTGCGCGACTGGACCTTGGCCTTCACTAGCCGCAGCGGACGTCCGTCCGACCCATGGCTGGAACCGGATGTTTCTCAGGTGATCCGCAAGCGGGCGGAGGAGGGCGTCAAGGTCTTGAGCCTCGTCCCCCTCGGCTTCGTCGCCGACCATGTGGAGGTGCTCTACGACCTGGACGTGGAGGCTCGGGACTGCGCCGCCGGCGCCGGCGTGACTCTGCACCGCGCCGCGACCGTCGGCGACCACCCGCACTTCATCGACATGATCGCCGATGTGATCGCCGCGGGCACGCCGAGCGACCCGGCTCTCGGGCGCAGTTCCGCCGCCACCGTTTTCCGCGACGGCCGCCGCGCCGCGAAAGTCGGCGCGGCCGCGCGCGCCTGCTTCTGCTTTTCCGAAGACCCAAGCGCCCCATGCCTGCGCCCGGCCCACCGCCCCGAGCCGGCCGCATCGCGACGACGCTGACGTCGGGCGGCGCCCTAGCGCGTGAACTCCCAGACCGCGCGCCGCCGCGCCGCGTTCAGATGGACGACGCGCGCTCCGGTCGCGCGCGCCAAGCCGTTCATCCCGACATTGGCGCCCTCATACTCGGCGCTCAGCCGGTCCAGGCCGCACCGCCGCGCGTGCCGCAAGAGCAGTCGCGCCATAAACGACCCGATGCCCCGCCCGTGATAATCGTCGTGGACGGCGAACGCGGCTCCGGCCTCCTGCGCCGCGCTGGTACGCTGCCATCGCGCCACCGCCAATAGTCGCGCCACGCGCCCGCGGCGTTCGAACGCGCCCAACGCCATGCGCCGGTCGTAGTCCAGCGTGACGAAATCCTGCAATTGCGCCCGCGTCAGACAGCGGATTTTCCGCCCGTAGCGGGCGATCAAGGTCGATTCGGAGTGCGAATAGAACAGATCGCGCAGGGCCCTCTCATCGGACGGCTTCAACGGCCGGACCTCCAGCGCGGTCCCATCGGAGAGGACCAGGCGCGTCTCGCATTCGGTCGGATACGGACGCCCCTCCTTGGGCCACGGCCGTTGGTCCGGATAAACGAACCCCAACCGGCGCGCGCCGTCCAGCAGCGCGGAGCGAAAGCGCGGGTGCGCGACCGCGATGAGAGCCAGCGCCCGCTCGCGGACCGTGCGTCCTTTCAGGCTCGCGATCCCCCACTCCGTGACCACGCAGTCCACGTCCGCCCGCGTCGTGACCACGCCCGATCCCGGCGCCAGAGTCTCGGCGATGCGCGAGATCGTCCCCCCCTTCGCGGTCGAAGGCAGGGCGATGATCGAACGTCCGCCGACGGACCGCGCCGCGCCGCGGATGAAGTCCACCTGGCCGCCGAAGCCGCTGTAGAAGCGCGGCCCGATGGAGTCCGCGCACACTTGGCCGGTGAGGTCCACCTGGAGCGCCGAATTCACCGCGGTCATGCGTTCGTTGCGCGCGACCACAAACGGATCGTTGACGTAATCCGTGGGGCGGAATTCGAAGCGCGCGTCGTCATCGACGGCTTCATAGAGCCGGCGGCTCCCCATGCAGAACGAGGCGACGACCTTCCCGCGGTGGAGCGTCTTGCGCCGGCCGTTGACGACGCCGTTCTCCAGCAGCGACAGCAGCCCGTCCGAAAACATTTCCGTGTGCACGCCCAGATCATTTTTGCCCACCAGCGACGAAAGAACCGCGTCGGGGATCGCGCCGATGCCCATCTGCAAGGTGGCGCCGTCCTCGATCAGCGACGCACAATGCCGACCGATGGCCGCCGCCTCAGGGCAGTCGCCGCGTGCCTGGAGTTCCAGCAGGGGCACCTCGCCCTCGACCAGGATGTCCAAATCCTCGCGCGCGATCAATGTGTCGCCGCGGGTCCGCGGCATCCGGGGATTGACCTGGGCGATCACGAATCGAGCGCTTTCCACCGCGGCGAGGATCACGTCGACAGAGATGCCGAGAGAGAAGCGCCCGCGCGCGTCCGGAGAAGAAACCTGAATGAGCGCGACGTCCACCGGCAAGCGCCCGGAACGCAGAAGTCCCGGGACCTCGTGAAGGAAGCACGGCGTGTAGTCAGCCGCACCGGCGCCCACGGCCGAACGCACATTCGAACCGATGAAGAGCGCGTTGTGACGAAAACTTTCCTGCATTGCGGGATCGGCGTAGGGCGCAGCGCCCGCCGTCAGCAGATGAAGGATCTCGACGTCGTGGAGCTCACCCGCGCGCGCGGCGAGCGCGCGCACAAGAATTTCCGGTTCCGCGCAGCCGGAGCCGACGAAAATGTGCTGGCCTGACCGCACGCGAGAAACGGCCTGCGCGGCGGTCGCATATCGAGGACCTCGCATAACGCTCTCTTACCGCAACGTTTCGACCCTCGCCGCGCGTGTGCGCGGGTCTTTCATTTTTTCGGCCGGAGAGCTATGCTGGCGCGATGGGGAAATACACCCTTGAGAAAGTCGATCCCGAGGCGCACCGCGCGAAGCGGACAGCACGGGGCGTGCTGCGCAAAGCCGCGCGTTTCGGCATGGGCGGTGCGGCGGTGGCTCTGGTGTCGTCGGCTTTCGGCACATTCCTTTCCCTCTCGGGCTTCACGGTGCTGGGGGGCGTGGCGGAGGAGTTCTTTGTTTTCGGACTTCTGGGCCAAGCGTGGGGCCGCCCGCCCGAAGAGTTCTGGGTCGTCGGCGCCTTTGCCGGGGCCGCCGCCGGGTTTTTTCGCGGCGTGGCCAGCGATGGGGCCAACACTCTGTTCGCGGCGACGTTCCCTGGAAAAATCGGCCTGCTGGCCGATGCCGCGATCTATATCACTTGGGCGATCGTCCTGGCGCTGGGTTTGCGAAGCGCGCAATATAAACGGGGGTTGGGTGCCGCCGTCGCTCTGATCGCCTGGGTGATCGGCGGTCAAGTCGCCGCATCGCTGACGGAATTCCTCAGAACCCAATCCTCCTTTTTTCAACTGGCCGCCTTGCCCCTGGGCACCGCCGCGCAGGCCGGCGTGTCTGGGCTAATACTGGCGCTGACCATCGCACTTCTCTGCGAGGAGCCGCCGGCAAAAAGCCGGTAGGCGCCGCCCACCGTCAGCGCGGCAGCCTGCGGCGTCTGCCGTCGGATTTCGTAGAATAGGGCTCATGGCGGACATCCGCGCGGAGGTCGCCCGTCGGCGCACCTTCGCGATCATCTCTCACCCCGACGCGGGCAAGACCACGCTGACCGAAAAGCTCCTGCTTTACGGCGGCGCGATCCAGCTCGCCGGCTCCGTCACCGCGCGCAAGAACCAGAGTTCCTCGGCCTCCGACTGGATGGAGCTGGAGCGCAAGCGCGGAATTTCCGTCAGCTCCACGGTCCTGCAGTTCGACTACGAGAACTACCGGATCAACCTGCTGGACACGCCCGGCCACAAGGACTTCTCCGAGGACACCTACCGCGTGCTCACCGCCGTGGACGCGGCGGTCATGGTCATCGACGCGGGCAAGGGCATCGAGAGCCAGACGCGCAAGCTCTTCGAGGTCTGCCGCCTGCGCGGCATCCCGATTCTGACGTTCATGAACAAGCTGGACCGCCCCACGCGCGACCTGCTGGAGCTCATGGACGACATCGAGAGCACGCTGCAGATCCACGCCTACCCCATCAACTGGCCCATGGGCACCGGCGAGCGCTTCAAGGGCGTCTACGACCGGATGTCGAAAGAGGCGCACCTGTTCGAGCGCACCGCGCGCGGCGCCTACCGCGCGCCGGTGCAGGTCGCCGGCATCGGAGACCCGGCGGTCAAGGACGCGATCGACGCGGACTCGTATCACCATTTCGTCGAACAGCTGGACCTGCTGGCGCACGCGGGCCCGGCGTTCGACCGCGCCGACGCCGCGAAAGGCGGCACCACCCCGGTGTTCTTCGGCTCCGCGGTCAACAACTTCGGAGTCGAGCTCCTGCTCAAGGCCCTGCTCGAGCACGCGCCCGCGCCCGCGCCGCGCGCGACGAAAGCGGGCGCCGTGATCGCGCCGGACGACGAGAAATTCTCCGCGTTCGTCTTCAAGATCCAAGGCAACATGGACCCCAAGCACCGCGACCGCGTGTCCTTCATACGCGTGGTCTCCGGCCGTTTCTCGCGCGACCTGCCCGTGGTGCACGCGCGCACCGGCAAGACCTACCGCCTGGCCAACGCGCACAAGATCTTCGGCCGCGACCGCGAGATCGTGGAGGAGGCCTACGCGGGAGACGTCGTGGGCCTGGTCGGCTACTCCGACTTCGGCATCGGCGACACGTTGGCGCAGGACCCATCGGTCGCCTTCGACGAGATTCCCACCTTCTCGCCGGAATGCTTCGCCCAGCTCTACAACCCGAACCCGTCGAAGTACAAGCCGTTCGCCAAAGGCCTGGAGCAGATGATCCGAGAGGGCGTGGTGCGCTCTCTGCGCCTAAAAGAGATGGGCGACTCCAAGTCCACCCTGCTCGCCGCCGTCGGTCCGCTGCAGTTCGAGGTCGCGCAGTTCCGCATGCAGTCCGAGTATGGAGTGGAATCCAAGCTTGAGCCCACGTCCTGGACGCTGGCGCGCTGGATCGGCCCGAAGACTCCGGCGGGCGCGGTGGAGGCCGTGGGCCTGCCCGTCAAATGCGCCCGCGCGCAGGACGAGGACGGCCGGGAAATGATCCTGTTTCCCACCGAGTGGTCGCTCCAATACCTGGCCGAGCGCCACCCGGAGATCGAACTCCTGCGCCTGCCGCCGAAAGCCTCCTCCGCGAAAGCCTGACGCACGCGGTCTGCGGCCTTCAGTCCGCGCCGACGGCCCCGGTCCAGTCCAGAGAGCGCGCCACCGCCGCGTTCCAGCCGCGCAGAAGCTCCGCGCGGCGCGCGGCCTTCATCCGCGGCGTCCAGGAACGGAACGTCGACCGGCGCGCGCGCAACTGCGCGACGCCGGAGTAGTAGCCGACGGCCAGGCCCGCCGCGCACGCCGCGCCGAGCGCGGTGGTTTCCAGCGCGGCCGGACGCGCGACGGCGCGGTTGAGCACGTCGGCCTGGAACTGCATCAGCAGTTCATTGGCGGCCATGCCGCCGTCGACTCGCAGAGCCTTCAGCCGCCGACCGGAGTCCTTCTCCATCGCGGCGGCGACGTCGCGCGTCTGGAAGGCGACGGCCTCCAGCGCCGCGCGCGCGACGTGGCCCGCGCGCGCGTAGCGGGTGAGCCCTCCCACCAAGCCGCGCGCGCCTGCGTTCCAATGCGGGGCATACAGCCCGGAGAACGCGGGCACGAAGTAGACGCCGCCGTTGTCGGGCACGGTTTTCGCCAGCGTCTCCACTTCGGCGCTGGTCCGGATCAGCCCCAGGTTGTCGCGCAGCCACTGCACCAGCGCGCCGCCGACGGCCACGCTGCCTTCAAGCGCGTACTGCGCCGGAGCCCGGCCCAAGCGCGCCGCGACCGTCGTCAACAAGCCGTGCCGCGAGAACACCGGCGTCGTCCCGGTGTTCATCAGAAGGAAGCAGCCGGTGCCGTAGGTGCTCTTGGCCTCGCCGGGGCTAAAGCAGGCCTGGCCGAACAGGGCGGCCTGCTGGTCGCCGAGGATGCCGGCGATGGGAACGCCGCGCAGCGCAGCGAAGTCCGCGCGGCCATAGACCTCGCTGCTGGAGTGGATCTGCGGGAGCATGCGCGCCGGAATCTGGAAAAGGTCCAGAAGCTCGCTCTCCCAGGCCAGCGAGCGCAGACCCATCAGCTGGGTGCGGCTGGCGTTGGTGACGTCGGTGACGTGCACGCCGCCGCGCGGGCCGCCGGTCAGGTTCCAGAGCAGATACGAATCCACGGTGCCGAACAGCGCGTCGCCCGCGCGCGCCTTGGCGCGCAGTCCCGGCACGTTCCTGAGAAGCCACTGGAGCTTCAGCGCGCTGAAATACGTGGACGGCGGCAGGCCGGTCCGCCGCCGCAGGCGCGCGCCATGACCGGCGCGTTCCAGCGCGGCGGCCTCGGCCTCCACGCGCATGTCCTGCCAGACCAGCGCGGGCGCCAGCGCCCGCCCGGTGCGCCGATCCCAGACGACCGCCGTCTCACGCTGGTTGGTCAGGCCCACGGCGGCCAGGTCGCCTGCGCGCAGTCCGCCGCGCTTCAAAGCCGCCGCGATGACCGCGCGCGTGTTGCGCAGGATTTCCGCCGCGTCATGCTCCACCCACCCCGGACGGGGAAAAATCTGCGCGTGCTCCTTCTGCGCGGACGCCACGGCGCGCCCCGCGCGGTCGAAGACGATGAAGCGGGTGCTGGTGGTGCCCTGATCGATCGCGCCCAGGTAGCGGGACATGGCGCGTTTAGAACATCACGCGCAAAGTCGCGTTGAACACGTTCTCCATGAAGCCCGGCCGCACGTCGGCGGTGTAGTCCAGGTTCAGGTTCTTGTCTTGGTCCAGGTTGACCACCACGCCCACGCCGGCCAAGGCTCCGTCGCGCGGCAGGTCGGCGGTCTGCACGGTGAACACGCTGCCCGCGCCCGAAGCCAATTGGGCGTCGATGGGCCGGCTCTGGCTCATGAACTCGTGCACCCAGCCCAGGCTCAGATGGGATTCCAGGCCCAGGCCCTCGGAGACGGTCTTGAAGGATTCACGCAGGCCCAGGCTTGAGCGCAGGGATTGGTCGGACTGGTTGCCCACGTTCAGGTTCCTGGCGCCGGCTCCGCTTTCGTTAAAGGAGTGAATGGCCAGCCGGTCGTTGTTGAGGCCCGCGAACGGCGAGAGCACGCCCCAGTTCGTCGTGGTCACGTCGTAGCTGACGTCGCCGTTGCCGTTGAATTCGCGCCCCGTCGGGCTGCCCACGGCCGACGCGGAAGTTCCGTTGACGAGGATGCCGCGGCTGGTGGTGAAGAAATCGAGCGCCCCTCCCGCGTAGAGGTCCGCGCGCCAAGGCCCGCGGCGCCCGGTCGCGTAGACTCCGGCGCGGGCGCTGTCGTCGTCGATAAAGCTGGAGGCGTCTGTGTAGACGTTGGCATGACCGTGCAAGTAACCGGCGCTCAAGCCCACGGCCAAGCCGTCGGCGATTTTATAGTCGCCGCCCAACACCACGCCGCCGTTCATGTAGTCGTAGCCCGGCTGTGCGCCCGCCGCGCCGTTCATGCTGGACAGGTGACCCGTCGTGCCCAAGCCCTAGACGAAGAATCCCCACGGCTCGTCGGCGGCGCTGGCCGGCTCCAGGCGCAGGCTGAACGGGTCCGCGTCGCCCACGCCGCCCTCCGCGACCAGCGAGCCGGGCACCCCCGAAGCCCCGTTGACCGAGCCCAGCGAGACGCCGCCGGTGTCCGCGCCGCTGTCGAGCGCCGTCATGCGCCGCCCCAGCGCCTCGGCCTCCACGCTTGAGCCCGCCAGGCCCAGCGACGTCATCGGCGCCAGCGCGATGGGTCCG